>NZ_DIEJ01000047.1:0-16031 GCF_002418565.1 Achromobacter sp. UBA5777
AAAATGGCGGGCTAATCGGATAAATCCTACATGCCTGAATCCTCCAGCCCGCGGGCGCCGAAAAAGCCGGCGCCGCGCGCCACTGACCGGGAGCAGCCCCCGGAAGACGCCCGGCAAAGTGCTCGGCCAGACCCCCGGCAAGCCTCTCGGCCAGACCCCCGGCCAGCCCCCCGGGCCCGGCCCGAAGGCCGTCCCGCCGCGCCCCGTCCCGAACGGCCCATCCCGGCTGTCACCTACCCCGAAGACCTGCCCGTCAGCGCACGGCGGCAGGAGATCGCGCGCGCCATCGCCGGCCATCAGGTCGTGATCGTCAGCGGCGAAACCGGCTCGGGCAAGACCACGCAGCTCCCCAAGATCTGCCTGGAACTGGGTCGTGGCCGCCAGAAGATGATCGGCCACACGCAGCCGCGCCGCCTGGCGGCAACTTCGGTGGCCAAGCGTATCGCCGAGGAACTGAACACACCCATGGGCGAGGTCGTCGGCTACCAGGTGCGGTTTAACGACCGCACCGGTCCCAACGCGTCCATCAAGCTGATGACGGACGGCATTCTGCTGGCCGAGTCGCAGCGCGATCCGCTGCTGCGCCGCTACGACACGATCATCATCGACGAAGCGCACGAACGCAGCCTGAACATCGACTTCCTGCTGGGCTACCTCAAGCAGCTCTTGCCGCGGCGTCCGGACCTCAAGCTCATCATCACGTCGGCCACCATCGACGCCGAGCGCTTCGCCAAACACTTTGCCGCGTCGGAAGACAAGCCCGCGCCGGTCATCGAAGTCTCGGGGCGCCTGTATCCCGTGGAAGTGCGCTACCGGCCCGTGCGCGAAGAGCCCGCCGCCGACGACAACGCGCCGGCGCCCAACAAGGCGGGGCGCGACCGCGAGCGCATGTCGGGCGACGAAGAACGTGACCTGATCGACGCGATCGTCGACGCCGTCGACGAATGCGCACGGCATGGCCCGGGCGATGTGCTGGTGTTTTTGCCCGGCGAACGCGAAATCCGCGAATCGGCCGAAGCGCTGCGCAAGCGGCATCCGGCCGGCACCGAAGTCCTGCCACTGTTTGCACGCCTGTCGCAGGCCGAGCAGGAGCAGATCTTCCGCCCGCGCGGCAACGCGCGCCGCATCGTGCTGGCCACCAACGTGGCGGAAACCTCGCTGACGGTGCCCGGCATCCGCTTCGTGGTCGACAGCGGCCTGGCCCGCATCAAGCGCTATTCGTGGCGCAACAAGGTCGAGCAGCTGCGCATCGAGCCCATCAGCCGCGCCTCGGCCAACCAGCGCGCCGGCCGTTGCGGCCGGGTGGGGCCGGGCGTCTGCATCCGGCTCTACGACGAGCTGGATTTCAACAACCGCGCGGCCTTCACCGATCCTGAAGTGCTGCGTTCGTCGCTGGCGTCGGTCATCCTGCGGATGAAGTCGCTCAAGCTCGACGACATCGAACAATTCCCCTTTGTCGAGGCCCCGCCGGGACGGGCGGTGGCCGACGGCTACCACCTGCTGCAGGAACTGGGCGCCATCGAACTGGCGTCGGCGTCCGACGACGACGCCGACGACGGGCGCACAGGCGCGTCTTTTGTCCTGACCCGCACCGGCGATGAACTGGCCAAGCTGCCCGTGGACCCCCGCATCGGCCGGATGATCCTGGCCGCGCGTGAACACCAGTGCCTGGCGGAGATGCTGATCATCGCCTCGGCGCTGTCCGTGCAGGATCCGCGCGACCGCCCCATGCAGGAGCGCGAGGCGGCCGAGGCTGCGCACGCCAAGTTCGGCGACGACAAGTCCGAGTTCATCTCCTTCGTGAAACTGTGGCGCTGGTATGGCGAACAGGTGCAGCACAAGGCATCGCAGCGCAAGCTGGTGGGCCTGTTGCGTCAGAACTTCCTGTCGCCCATCCGCCTGCGCGAGTGGCACGACGTGCACACGCAGCTGTCGGCGCTGGTGGGCGAACAGGGCTGGCGCGTCAATCAGTCCGAAGCCACGTACGAACAGCTGCACATGGCGCTGTTGTCGGGCCTTCTGGGCAACATCGGTTTCAAGAGCGACGAAGGCGGCAGCTACCAGGGCGCGCGCGACATCCGCTTCCACATCCATCCGGGTTCGCGTCTGGTGAAGAAGGCCGGCCGCTGGATCATGGCGGCCGAACTGGTCGAGACCACGCGCCTGTACGCGCGCTGCGTGGCGCGCATCGACCCCGTGTGGCTGGAAAAGGTCGGCGCGCACCTGATCCGCAAGAACTGGTCGGACCCGCGCTGGGAAAAGAAGGCCGGGCAGGTCGTGGCCAACGAGCGGGCCACGCTTTACGGCCTGGCCATCTACACCGGCCGTCGCATTCACTACGGCCGCGTGAATCCCACCCATGCACGCGAACTCTTCATCCGCCAGGCGCTGGTGCCCGGCGAAATCGACACGCGCCTGCCGTTCGTCGCGCACAACCGCAAGCTCATCGCGGGTATCGAAAAGCTTGAACACCAGACGCGGCGGCCGGACATCCTGGTCGATGACGAGCTGATCTACGCGTTCTACGACCGGCAGCTTCCCGCCGACATCTCGCAGACCGCATCGCTGGAAAAGTGGGTGAGCGGCCTGGACAAGGCGGCCGCCGCCAAGCTGATGCTGACGCGCGACGAGCTGATGCGGCACGAGGCGGCCGGCGTCACGACCGATGTCTTTCCCAAGAAGGTGGAATGGCAGGGCGTGTCGATGGCGCTGGACTACCACTTCGAGCCCGGCTCGCCGCGCGACGGCGTCACGCTGTCGGTGCCGCTGTTCGCGCTGAACCAGATCGATCCTGCGCGCTGCGAGTGGCTGGTGCCCGGCATGCTGAAGGAAAAGGTGCACCTGCTGCTCAAGTCGCTGCCGCAGAAGCTGCGCCGCCATTGCGTGCCGTTGCCCGACTACGCCGCGGGTTTCTACGACCGCTGGTTCGAGCGCCTGGCCGACCCGCAGACGGGGCTGGTGGATGCCATCATCGCCGACATGTGGGACCAAGTGCAGGTCCGTCCGGCGGTGGGGGACTTCAAGCTGGAAACCCTGCCGGCGCATCTGTTCATGAACTTCCGCGTCGTGGACGAGCACGGCCGCATGCTGGCCGCCGGCCGCAATCTGGCGCAACTGCGCGCCGAATTCGGCAAGCAGGCCCAGGCCACCTTCCAGCAACTGGCGGCCAGCGACACGCAGGTCGCGCAGGCGCTGGCGCACGAAAACCTGACCTCCTGGTCGTTCGGGCCGTTGCCCGAGATCATGGAGATCAAGCGGCGCGGCCAGTCCGTCATCGGCTATCCAGCGCTGGTGGACCGGGGGGCGCATTGCGACCTGGACGTGTTCGACGATCCCGACGAGGCGCGCAAGCACCATCGCGCGGGCCTGTTGAAGCTCTTCCGGCTGGGCCTGCGCGAGCAGGTGAAGTTCCTCGAAAAGAACCTTACCGACCTCACCAAGATCAGCATGCTGTACATGACGCTGGGCACGCAGGAAGAGCTGCGCGACCAGATCATCGACTGCGCGCTGGGGCAGGCGTGTCTTGCAGAGCCCTGGCCGGTGAACGAGCAGCAGTTCGAAGCCCGCCGCGCCGAGGGCAAGGGCCGGTTGGGTCTGCTGGCCCAGGAGGTCGCGCGGCTGGCGGGCGCGGTGCTGACGGAATATGCGGCGCTTCAACGCAAGCTGCCGCAGGCCAAGCCCCACGCGGCCGCGTACGCGGATCTGCAGCAGCAACTGGGTGCGCTGATGCCCAAGTGGTTCATCCGAGACACGCCGTACGCGCAGTTGTCGCACTTTCCGCGCTACCTGAAGGCGGCGGTCGCGCGCATCGACAAGCTGCGCGCCGACCCGGCGCGGGACGCAAAGCTGGTGTCGGAAATGGCGCCGCTGGTCACGCAATACCAGCGCGCCCGCGCGGCGCTGAAAGGCGCGGCCGATCCCCGCCTGGACGAGTTCCGCTGGCTGCTCGAGGAGTTGCGGGTCGCGCTCTTCGCCCAGGAGCTGCGTACGCCGATGCCGGTGTCGGTCAAGCGGCTGATGAAAAGCTGGGAATCCTTGCAGCGCTAAGCGCCAGCTGGCGCCACATGCAAAACGGGCCGCAAATCGCTTTGCGGCCCGTTTGTCTTGCGGCGTCTTTACAGCGCCAAGAACCCGACGATCACCAACGCGATCAGCCCGTACTTCGTGGCCTTGTACGCCGTGCGGTTCCACTTCTTGAATGCCTTGCGCTTCTGGTCGATCACCCAGTGCGCATGGGTCAGCTTGTTGATGGCCCCCGTCTGGTCGCCACCGTCGTTGGGCGAGCTGGCCGCCGACATGACCTTGCGGCCGAACCAGCGGTTGAAGGCCTCGGCCCAGCGCCACTTCAGCGGACGCTCGACGTCGCAGAACAGGATGATCCGGTTCTCATCCGTCTTGTTGTAGGCCTCGTGGACGTAGGTCTCGTCGAACACCACGCTTTCGCCATCGCGCCAGCTGTAGTGCTCGCCATCCACGATGATGTGGCAGCCGTCGTCGTTGGGCGTGACCAGTCCCAGGTGATAGCGCAGCGACCCGGCAAACGGGTCACGGTGCGGATTGAGCTGGCCGCCCGGGGGCAGCTCGGCAAACATGGCGGCCTTGACCTTGGGCAGGCCTTTCAGGATGGCGACCGTCTTGGGGCAGAGTTCTTCGGCCGAGGGGTGGCGGGCGTCGTACCACTTCAGGTAGAACCGCTTCCAGCCGTACTTGAAGAACGAGTTGAAACCGATGTCGTTATGGGTGTCGGCCGCCTTGATCCGGCGCAGCTCGGCCATCTGCATGGCCTCTTCGCGGATCGTCTCCCAGTTGTCGTCCAGCACTTTCAGTTCGGCGATTTCGCTGGTCGTCAGGTACGGCGTCGTGGGCACGCGGGACGTCAGCACCATGAACGCGTTGATCGGCGCCAGCAGCACCGAATGGTCCAGGAATTGCCGTCCCAGGGGCAGTTTGACGCGGCCTCGGAAGTGCGCGAACAGGATGGCGGCCAGCCAGATCCCAGGTATTAACCATTTCATAGGTATGTCTCGTCGTGCGACGGGGTAGTGCGGGTTGGGCGGTATTGTCCCACAAGCCTCCCGGGCGGATCCCGTGAGGATGGGATGCCACTGGGCGGATTCTGATGCAAGGATTGTTCTAGGGCGGTCGGCCGCTGGGTACAATTCCGCCATGTCCGAAGCCGTAACGACCCCGACCCCATTTGTTCACCTGCGCGTCCACTCCGAGTTCTCGGTCGTGGACGGTACGGTGCGTATCCCCGACCTCATCAAGCGGGTGGCCAAGCTGGGCCAGCCCGCCGTCGCCCTGACCGATCTGTCCAACCTGTTCGGACTGATCAAATTCTACAAGGGTGCACGCGGCGCGGGGGTCAAGCCCATCGCAGGCTGCGACGTCTGGATTTCCAACGACGAAGATCCGGCGAAGCCCTTCCGCCTGTTGTTGCTGGTGCGCAACCACCAGGGTTACCTCAATCTGTGCGAACTGCTGTCCAAGGCGTTTCTGACGAACCAGGGCAAGGGCCGGGCCGAAATCCGCCGCGAATGGCTGCAAGGACAGGCTGGTCTCATCGCCCTGTCCGGCGGGCGCGCCGGCGACGTCGGGCAGGCGCTCGAGGCCGGCAACGCCGTGTCGGCGCTGGCCCTGGCGCGCCAGTGGGCGCTGATGTTCCCGGGCAGCTACTACGTCGAATTGCAGCGCGCCGGCATGGACGGCGACGAAGGCTACTGCCAGGCCGCCATGCGGCTGGCCTCGGAAGCCGGGCTGCCGGTGGTCGCCACCCACCCCGTGCAGTTCCTCGACGAATTCGAATTCCAGGCCCACGAGGCGCGCGTCTGCATCGCCGAAGGTGAAATCCTGGCCAACCCGCGTCGCGTGCGCCGGTTCTCGAAAGAGCAGTATCTGCTCAGCTCCGACGAAATGGCACGCCGGTTCGCCGACGTGCCGTCGGCGCTGGCCAACACGGTCGAAATCGCCAAGCGTTGCAACCTGAGCCTGGTGCTGGGCAAGCCGCGCCTGCCCAATTTCCCGACCCCCGACGGCGTGACGCTGGACGATTATCTGGTCCAGCTCTCCGAAGAGGGCCTCGAAAAGCGCATGGAGTTCCTGTTCCCGGACGTCGCCGAACGCGAGTCCAAGCGCGAGCAGTACTACGAGCGGCTGCGCTGGGAGTGCAAGACCATCATCCAGATGGGCTTTCCCGGCTACTTCCTGATCGTTCAGGACTTCATCAACTGGGGCAAGAACAACGGCGTGCCGGTCGGCCCGGGCCGGGGCTCAGGCGCCGGTTCGCTGGTGGCCTACGCGCTGGGCATCACCGACCTCGACCCCATCCGCTATGACCTCCTGTTCGAGCGCTTCCTGAATCCCGAGCGGGTCTCCATGCCCGACTTCGATATCGACTTCTGCCAGGACAACCGCGAACGGGTCATCGACTACGTCAAGGAAAAATACGGCCGCGCCGCCGTCAGCCAGATCGCCACGTTCGGCACGCTGGGCGCCAAGGCCGTGGTGCGCGACGCCGGCCGTGTGCTGGACATGCCCTACATGTTCTGCGACGGCCTGTCCAAGCTGATCCCGTTCAATCCGATGGATCCGTGGACGCTGGAACGCACGCTCAAGGACGAGCCCGCCTTCAAGGACCGCTACGAGCAGGAAGAAGAAGTCCGCGCGCTGGTCGACCTGGCCAAGCCGCTCGAAGGCCTGACCCGCAACATCGGCATGCACGCGGGCGGGGTGCTGATCGCGCCCGGCAAGCTCACCGACTTCTGCCCGCTGTATTGCCAGCCGGGCCAGGAAAACAGCGCGGTCTCGCAGTTCGACAAGGACGACGTCGAGGCGGCCGGCCTGGTGAAGTTCGACTTCCTGGGCCTGCGCAACCTGACCATCCTGGACTGGGCCGTGCGCTACGTGCGCCAGTTCAACGCCGAAAAGCGCGACTTCGACGTCATGGCGCTGTCCCTGGACGATCCGGCGGCGTACAAGATCCTGTGCGACGCGAACACCACCGCGGTGTTCCAGCTTGAATCGCGCGGCATGAAAGAGCTGCTCAAGAAGCTGCGGCCCAATACGTTCGAAGACATCATCGCCATGCTGGCCCTGTATCGTCCGGGGCCGCTGGAATCGGGCATGGTGGACGACTTCGTGAACCGCAAGCACGGGCGCGCGGCGGTCGATTATTTCCACTCGGACCTGGAAGCCACACTCAAGAGCACCTACGGGGTCATCGTCTACCAGGAACAGGTGATGCTGATCTCCCAGATCATCGGGGGCTATTCGCTGGGCGGCGCCGACCTGCTGCGCCGGGCCATGGGCAAGAAAAAGCCCGAGGAAATGGCCAAGCACCGCGAACTGTTCGAACAGGGCGCCAAGGAAAAGGGCCACGATCCGGATCTGGCGGTCAAGCTCTTCGACCTGATGGAGAAGTTCGCGGGCTACGGCTTCAACAAGTCGCACTCGGCCGCGTACGCGCTGATCTCCTACCAGACCGCCTGGCTGAAGGCCTACCACCCGACCGAGTTCCTGGCCGCCACCATGTCCTCGGACATGGACGACACCGACAAGGTCCAGATCTTCTGCCGCGACGCCCAGGACAACGGCGTCGAGGTGTTGCCGCCCGACGTCAACCATTCGGGCTACCGGTTCGAACCCGTCGCCGACAAGCACACCGAAAAAGGCAAGCCGCCGCGCACCATGCGTTACGGCCTGGGCGCCGTCAAGGGCACCGGCCAGGGCGCCGTCGAGGACATCTTGCGTGCGCGCAAGGAAGGCGGTCCGTTCCTGAACCTGTTCGACTTCTGCCGCCGCGTCAGCAAGCAGGCCGTCAACCGCCGCACCATCGAGGCCCTGATCAAGGCCGGCGCGTTCGACACCATCGAGCCGAACCGCGCCGCGATGCTGGCCTCCGTGCCCACCGCGATGGAAGCGGCCGAGCAGGCCGCGCGCAGCGCCAACCAGGCCTCGCTCTTTGGCGACGACAGCGGTGATGTGGTCGCGGGCGAACTGGCCAAGGTCGCGCCGTGGGATCTGCACAAGAAACTGACCGAAGAAAAATCCGCGCTGGGCTATTACTACAGCGGCCACCTGTTCGATGCGTGGCGCGACGAAGTGCGCCGCATCGTGCCGATGCAGCTGGCCCGCGTGGAGCCGCAGCGCGACCTGCAATGGATGTGCGGCGTGCTGGCCAGCGTGCGCGTCATGATGACCCGCCGCGGCAAGATGGTCTTTGCCGTGCTGGACGACGGCACGGCGCAGGTGGAAATCTCGGTCTTCAACGAACTCTTTGAAAAGCACCGCAACCGGCTGCGCGAAGACCAGCTCGTCATCGTGCAGGGCAAGGTCAGCAACGACGACTATTCCGGCGGCATGCGCATCGTCGCCGAGCAGCTCTATGATCTGCAGCTTGCGCGCGAAGCCCGCGCCAAGTCGCTGCGCGTCAAGCTCAACGGCAGCGCCGATGCGGCCCGCCTGCGCCAGATGCTCAACCCGTTCCGCGCCGAACCCGAAAACGGCATTCCAGGCGTGCCGGTCGACATCGTCTACACCAAGAACAATTTCCTGTGCACGGTCAGGCTAGGCGAGGAATGGCGCGTGCGCATGGCCGACACGCTGCTCGCCAACCTGAATGCCTGGACCAAGCCGGACGGCGTGGAGGTTACGTACTGATGTCTTCCAGTCTACGTATCGTGCATTCGGAAGCCGCCACCGCCTTTGGTGGACAGGAAGGACGAATTTTCAAGGAAATGCATGCCATGCGGGCGCGCGGGCATCATGTCGAAGCGATCTGCCAGCCGCGCGCACAACTGACCGAGCGCCTGCGGGATGCCGGTTTCACCGTGCATGCCGTCGATATGAAGGGGACAGTGGCCTACTTGAAGGGCGTCCCCGCCGTCCGCCAGATCCTGAAGGCGGGGCGCTTTGACGTGCTCAATACCCATAGCCGGCGCGACACGGTCATCGCCGCCCTGGCCGGACGCATGGCGGGTACGCCCCTCATCGTGCGCACTCGCCACCTGTCCAACGTGGTCGGCTCGATGTGGTCTTACACCATCCTGCCGCACCGCGTCACCGCTGTCAGCGACCATGTGCGCGAATACCTGATCAGCCGCGGCGTCCCGGCCGAGAAGATCGCCACCGTGTATTCGCCCATCGTGCTGCCGGCGCCCGTCGAGCACTCCACCTTGCGTGACGAACTCGGCCTGGCCGACGACGACATCGTCGTGGGCTGTGTGGCCGTCATGCGCGCCACAAAGGGCCACAAGGACCTGATCGACGCCATGGCGCCGCTGATGGCCGTGCGTCCGAAGCTGCATCTGGTGTTCGTGGGCGCCGGTTCGCCGGTCTTCGAGCAGACGCAGGCGTACATTGCTCAGCGCGGCCTGCAAGACCGGATCCACCTCATGGGCACGCGGCGCGACGTCCCCAATCTGCTGGCGGGATTCGACCTCTTCGCGCTGGCCACACAACAGGAAGCTTCCGGTACGGTCTATGTCGAGGCGCAGGCGAGCGGCCTGCCGGTCGTCGGCACGAACGTCGGCGGCGTATCCGAGATGTTCCGGGACGGCGTGACGGGCTTTCTGGTCCCGCCCAAGAATTCGCTCGCCTTGACCACCGCACTCGAGCGCCTGATCGACGACCCGGCCCTACGCCGCACCATGGGCGAGGCCGGCCGCAAGATGGTCTGGGAAGAGGGCGTGTTTTCTCCCGCGCGCCTTGCGGAAACCACGGAGGCGATCTATACGCGCTGGCTGGCGGAGCGCCGCAAATGAACGCGCCCAACGTTCCGGTGCTGATGTACCACCACATCACGCCGGCGGGTGGCATGATCGCCGCGACGCCCGACGTCTTCGAAACGCAGATCGCGCGCCTGGCGCGCGCCGGCTACCAGTCGCTCACCACCGCGCAGTTCGCGGCCTACCTGGCCGGCGGCAGCGTGCCCGAACGCTCTGTGCTCATCACCTTTGACGATGGCTACCTGAACAATTGGGTGCACGCGCATCCCGTCCTGGCCCGCCACGGCATGCGCGCGGTGCTGTTCACCATCACAGGCTGGATCGGCGACGGCCCCGTGCGGCCGCATGCGGGTCAGGGCGGCGCGCTGCCCGCAACGCCCGATCACCACGCCTGCAAGGAACTCGTGGCGTCGGGCCGCGCCGACGAGGCGATGCTGCGCTGGAGCGAAATCGAGGCCATGCAGGCCGCCGGCACCTTCGAGTTCCATTCCCATACCAACACGCACACCCGCTGGGACAAGGTCTGTGGCGCGGATGTGGCCGCCAAGCGCGAACGCATCGCGCAGGATCTGCACGATTCGCGGGACACCCTGATCCGCCGGCTTGGCGGCGTGAGCGATCACCTGTGCTGGCCGCAGGGATACTTCGACGCCGATTACGTGGCCGCCGCGCGGCAGGCCGGTTTCCGGCACTTGTACACTACCGACCCTTTCGGCCAGAACCTGCCCGGCACGGATCCCGGCCACATCTATCGATTCGCGGTGCGCAATCTGGGCGGGTCCTGGCTGAACCGCCGGATCTGGCTGTCGCGCGACCCATTCTGGGGGCCGCGCTATCACGCCTGGAAGGCCTGGAAAAAGCGTCTTAGGAATCGCGGATGAAGTTATCAGTCATCATCATCACCAAGAACGAAGCGGCAAATATCGCCGCCTGCCTGAAGTCCGTGTCGTTCGCCGACGAGTTCATCGTTGTGGATTCGGGCAGCACCGACGGCACCGTGGAACTGGCGCAGGCGCTTGGGGCGCGGGTTGAAGTCACCGCCGACTGGCCCGGTTTCGGTCCGCAAAAGAACCGCGCGCTGGATCTGGCGACGGGCGACTGGGTGCTGTCGATCGACGCGGACGAGCGCGTCACCCCCGAGTTGGCGCAGGAAATCCAGGACGTGCTGCGCGCGCCCGGCGCCGACGCCTACGAGATCGCACGCCTGTCCAATTTCTGCGGCCGCGACATCCGCCACAGCGGCTGGTGGCCCGACTACGTGCTGCGCCTCTTCAAGCGCGGCACGGCGCGCTTCACCGACGCCGCCGTCCACGAGCGCGTGGTGCCGGCCAACGGCCGGCCCCTGCAGATGCGCGGCTACTTCAACCACTATCCGTACGACAACCTGGACGCGCTGATCAACAAGGTCAACCGTTACTCGTCCGACGCCGCGGCCATGATGTATGCCAAGGGCAAGCGCACCTCGGTCTTCGGGGCGCTGGGCCACGGCTTCTGGACCTTCGTGCGTATCTACCTGATCCGGCGCGGTTTCCTGGATGGCCGCCACGGACTCGTGCTGGCCGTCACCGCGGCGGCGGGCAGCTTCTTCCGCTACTCGAAGCTGATGTTCCTGGCAGAAAACAAAAAGTGAAGATCCTCTACACGAACTTCCACGCCGGCAACGGCGGGGGGCACGTCACCTACATCATCAACCTGGCCAAAGCGCTGGCCCGCGACCACGACATCACCGTGGCGGTGCCCGGCACCAGCCGGCTGTACCGCTATGCCAAGGCCATCCCCGGGGTGACGGTGGTGGACATGCGCTACACGACCCGCCCGTCGTCCTGGTTCAAGGACCGCGCCCGGCTGCAGCGCCTGATCGCAGAGGGCCGGTTCGACATCATCCACGCCAACGGCTCGGCCGACCACAAACAGGTCATGCTGGCCACGCTGGGCATGCGGCGCCGTCCGCGCATCGTGTTCACCAAGCACAACGATCACCCGCTTTCCAGTTTTGGACACAAGCTGCGGGTGGCGCTGGCGACGGATCACGGCATCGCCGTCAGCGACTACATCCGCGGCATGATGGAGCACTCGCCGTACCGCAAGCGCCCCATCACCACCATCCGGCACGGCATCGATACCAATTTCTTCGCACCGCCGCCGCCCGAAAGCCTGGACAAGCTGCGCGAGCTCTTCTTTGGTCCGGATTGGCAGGGCAAGCTGCTGCTGGGCAGCGCCGGTGGCACCGACTACGACAAGGGCTGGCTGGACCTGGTGGCCGCCGCGGCCGCGCTGCCGCCGGCCGACAAGGCACGCATATTGCTGATGGTGGCGGGCGATCCGCCCACCGAGGCCAAGCTTGCGCGGGTGCGCGAAGTCGGCATGATCGATCAGGTGAAGTTCCCGGGGCTGCTCGATGACGTGCGCGCGGCGCTGGCGTCCTGCCATGCGGGTTTCGTCCTTTCTTACCGCGAGGCGCTTTCGTTTGCCTGCCGCGAGATCATGGGACTGGGCCTGCCGGCGCTCGTCAGCGATGCGGGCGGCCTGCCGGAGAACGTAACGGACGGCGTGGACGGCTGGATCGTGCCGGCGCGCGACGTGCCCGCCATGACCGCCAAGCTGCGCTTCATGCTGGACAATCCGGACGTCGTCCGGCAGATGGGCAGCAAGGCGCGTGAAACAAGTTTGCGCGACTTCAACCTGGAGCGTTTTGCGCAGGCGACGGTGGATGTGTATCAGCGTACGCTTGGCGGACACTGACCCATATAATGTCGAGCTATGTCTATTCCAATCCTTATGTATCACCAGATCGGCGAGCCCAACCCCAAGGGCACGCCGTTTCGCGGATTGACGGTACATCCTGACAGCTTTGCTCGGCAGATGCGCTGGATGCGCAGGCTCGGTTACCGCGGGCTGTCCATGCGCGACGTCATGCCGTATGTCCGAGGACAGCGCCAGGGCAAGGTATTCGGCATCACATTCGACGACGGTTTTCGCAACGTGCATCACAACGCGATGCCGGTATTGAGCGAATTGGGATTCACCGCCACCAATTATTTCGTGGCGCGGCAGTTCGACGGCGGCAACGTGTGGGACCTCCAGAAAGGCATCCCGTTTTCGCCGCTGATGACCGTGCAGGAAATGCGGGAATGGGCGCAGGCGGGCAACGAAGTCGGTTCGCATACGCTTGACCACGTCCATCTTCCCGAGCTCGCGCCCGAAGAAGCGCGGCGCCAGATCGTCCAGTCCAAGGACGAGCTCGAACAGGCGCTCGGTGCGCCGGTCACCGCGTTCTGTTATCCATACGGCGACCATGGCCCGGAGCACCAGGCCATGGCGCGCGAGGCTGGATACGACAATGCCACGCTCACCAAGCGCGGCCTGGCGGCGGCGTCCGACGATCCCTTCGGTCTGCCGCGGGTGACGGTGGCGCGCTCCACCAACATCATCCGCTTTCTCCAGAAGTGCCTTACCCGGTATGAAGACAGCCGCCGGCGCCCATAATCGGCGGCTTCGCATTGCGCTGTTGGTGGATCGCTTCGGCAATCGTTTTGGGGGCGCAGAGGCGTATGGCGTCGAGTTGATGCGCGTATTGGGCAAGCGGCACGACGTCACCGTGGTCGCCCGGGATTTCGACAGCGATCTGCCATTCGGTTTCCTGCCCGTGCGGTTTCCCGGCTGGCTGCCAAGCTGGACCCGGGTGCTGTATTTTGCCTGGCGCGCTGACCGTCTCACGCGCGGCCGCTTCGACATCGTGCATTCGCACATGAACGGCTGGGCGGGCGAAATCCAGGTCATGCACGTGACGCCGGTCCGCTACAACCACGTCACCCGGGTCAAGCCGCTGCAGCGCCTGACCGCCTGGCTCAGTCCGCGCCTCGCCACCTATCTGACGCTGGAATGGCTTCGCGTGCGCAAGGCCCCCCGGCGCCGCGTGGTCGCGGTGTCCGGCCTCATCGTGGACCAGCTCCACCGCAGCTACGGCGAACAACTTCCCGTCGATATCATCGCCCCGGGCGTCAAACTGCCGGCCCCGGATGGCAACGGCGCCCGCGCCGCCCTGCGGGCGCGGCTGGGCTGGGATGCCGACACGATCGGCTGTCTGCTGGTGGCGCGCAATCCGCTGCGCAAAGGCCTGCCGGCGCTGCTGGATGCGCTGGCGCTGCTGCCTCCCCGATACAAGCTGCTGGTGGTAGGCGCCGACGGGCCCACGCGCGATCGAGTCCGCGCTGCGGGCGACGTCGCCCCCCGAGTCACCTTGGTCGATCCTACGGCGGACGTCGGCCAGTATTTCAACGCAGCCGACATCTACGCCCACCCGACGCTGAACGACAGCTACGGCATGGCGCCGCTGGAAGCCATGTCGCATGGCCTGCCGGTCATTGTCAGCTCTCCGGTCTATTGCGGATTCGCGCAGTATCTGTCGGCGGGCACTGACGCGCTCATCCTGTCGGATCCGCGCGATGGCGCCCAGCTGGCGCAGGCGCTGGAAAGCCTGGGTTCGAACCCCGAGCTGCGCGCAGCGCTCACGACGCGCGGCCTGGAAATCGCCCGGGACCAAAGCTGGGAGACCGTAGCGTCGCGCTTCGAGGCGCTGTACGAACAGGTGCTGCTCGAGCGCAACTAAAAAAACGGGGCTGCGAGCCCCGTTTTCAGTGGTGCGGCGCTGTCGCCCGTTCCAGGTCGGCCAGCCAGTGGATGGCGTGTGCGCGGTCCGATCCGCACATCTCGTGCTCCGGCTGCAGTCCGCCGCAGAAATCCGGGCGGGAAGGGTCGCCAAAGATGGCGCATCGCATGTCCGGCAGCAACTGAATACAGGGCACGCCCGCGGGCTTGCCGTGCGGCATGCCCGGAATGGGGCGCGTGATCGACGGCGCGATGCAGCAGGCGCCGCATCCCGGGCGGCATTCCAGCGCGGTGGCGGCCAGACTCATACCCACCCGCGCAACCAATAGACAAAAAGCCCGGCGTATTCCTTCACGATCGAGCGGCTGGCGTCGAACGTACGTTCGTCGGGCAGCCACAACGGCAGCGAGCCGTCAGCCGGCGCCACGATCTGCGGCGGCGCGGGGGCGGCAATCACTTCCACGCCCTGCTTGGAAAAGGCCGCCATCGCGCGGGGCATGTGCAACGCGGACGTGACCAGGAGCACCTTGCCGATGCCGCGGGACTTGAGCTGGTCCTCGGTCAGCGTGGCGTTTTCGTACGTGGTGCGGCTGGCGTTCTCCAGGATCAGCGCCGACTCCGGCACCCCTTGCTGGCGGATCGCGTGCGCCATCCCGCGGGCTTCGCTGACGTCGCCTTCCAGGGCGCCGCCCGACAGCAGCACTTTGGGCGCGCGGCCCGCCAGATACAGCTGGGCGGCCGCGTCCACGCGCACGATGGCCGTGTCCTTGTCATAGGGCAGGAACCAGTTGGCGCGGCCGTTTGCGGTGTTGCCGCCCAGCACCACGATCGCGTCTGCCGTTGGCATTTCGGTGGGCGGTTTGTGCGGATACCGGTTCTCCAGCGCGCCGCCGGCCCACAGTGACGTGGCGGGCAAGGACCAGGCCAAGGCCCAGAGCAGACCCGCGGCAACGAGGGTCAAGCCGATCTTGCGAAGCCGGAACAGTCCCAGCACCAGGCCAAGGACCACCAGAGTGATGCACAAGTTGAAGGGAATGATCAGATTCGTGAGATAGCTGGAAAAGGTCATTTCGAGACTGTCCTGATTACTACGTACCATCCAGCAGGCGCTCGGCCTGCCGTGTCACTTCTTCCTGCGACGGCCACGCCTGGTCGGAGCCGACGCACACCGCGCGCGGGGACCAGGGGCCGGTGCGCTGCGGTTGCGTCACGCCGAACAGCGTGAGCTGCCGGGCCGATGCCGCCGCCGCCACGTGCGACACGCCGGAATCGTTACAGATCACCAGCGTGGCCCGCGCGGTCAAGGCCGCAAAGGCGCCCAGTCCCAGCGGGGGCAGCAACTGCGCCGTGGGCGCATTGCGCCGGGCTTCGTCGGTTTCGGCCGGAGGGGGGCACATTACCACGGTATGGCCGCGGGCCTGCAGGGCGCGCGTCAGTGTATCGAATCCGGGCCAGACCTTGATCCGGCCCTTGTGCAAGCCGGTGGCGGTCGGCGCGATCAGGACGAAGCGCCGGCCGTCCAGCCCGGCCTGGAGCAACGCCTCGCCCGCCGCGCGTTCGTGCGCCGGCGTCAGCGGCAGGTCCAGCGTCGGCCCCGGCTTGGCCGGACCGCTCGGCAGATTCCACCGGGTCAGCGCTTCGCAGGTGAGGTGATGCCAGGACTCGACGGCGTGCATCGGCTGGCCGGGCTTGGCGAAC
>NZ_DIEJ01000046.1:0-22943 GCF_002418565.1 Achromobacter sp. UBA5777
CACGTTGATGCCGACCTGGCCCACGTCGATGTTGTTCTGGAAGTAGCGCGCGGCGCCCCCGTCCTGCGTGAACAGGGCGACGCCGTTGCCGTTGGGGTTGCGGTTGATGAATTCCACCGCGTCTTCCAGCGTCTCGACGCCAACGCAGCACAGGACCGGCCCGAAGATCTCCTCGGTGTAGATCGTCATGTTCTCGGCAACGCCGTCGAACACGGTGGGGCCGACGAAGTTGCCTTCTTCGAAGCCCGACACCTTCAGGTTGCGGCCGTCGAGCAGCAGCTTGGCGCCTTCGTCCACGCCCTTCTGGATCAGGCTTTCCACGCGCTTTTTCGCATTGGGCGACACCAGCGGACCCAGGTCGGCCTGGCGATCCGTGCCGGCATTGACCTTGAGCTTCTTGGCGCGTTCGACGAAATCGGGCAGCCAATTGCGGGCCTCGCCCACCAGCACGGCCACGGACGACGCCATGCAGCGCTGACCGGCCGCACCGAAGGCGGCGCCCAGCAGCTGGTTCAGCGCGACTTCCGGATCGGCATCCGGCAGAACCACGCAGTGGTTCTTGGCGCCCATCATCGACTGGCAGCGCTTGCCGGCAGCCGATGCGCGGTTGTAGATCTCGGTGCCCACGCGGGTCGAGCCGATGAACGACACCGCCTTGATGTCCGGATGCTCGCACAGGCCGTTGGCCGTTTCGGGGCCGCCGTGCACCACGTTCAGCACGCCCGGCGGCAGACCGGCTTCCAGCGCCAGTTCCGCCAGGAACAGCGACGAGGTCGGATCCTGCTCGGAGGGCTTCAGCACGAACGTGTTGCCGCAGGCCACCGCGATGGGGAACATGAAGCACGGCAGCATGACCGGGAAGTTGAACGCGGTGATGCCCGCGCACACCCCCAGCGGCTGGATCAGCGTGTAGACGTCGATCCCGGACGCCGCGTTTTCAGCGTATTCGCCCAGTTGCAGGTTGGCGATCGAGCAGGCGTGCTCCACCACTTCCAGACCGCGGCCGACTTCACCTTCGGCGTCCGGCAGCGTCTTGCCGTGTTCGCGGGTAATCATCTCGGCCAGCTTGCCGGTATTGGCGCGCAGCAGTTCCTGGAACTTGAGCATGACGCGCATGCGTGCGCCCTGCCCAGCGTTGCGCCAGGTCTTGAAGGCCTCCTTGGCGTTGGAGACGGCCAGGTCCAGTTCTTCGCGCGTGGCGAAGGGCACCTTGGCGACGACCTCCTGGGTGGCGGGGTTGATCACGTCTCGCCATTCGGTGGTTTTGGACTGCACAAGCTTGCCGCCGATCAGTAGCGGAACGCGCGGGACTTCACTCATTTTGATGCTCCTCACACTGCGTAGTCGATGCGGATGGTCGTCCGCGTTCTTGGATCGAGCCGGGCCCGCGGGACACCGCCCGCGGACCTCGGATTATTTCTTCACCAGCGGGCAGCTCGAATCGGCCAGGGGCTGGAAAGCTTCGGCCGCCGGAATGGTGGCCACCAGCTTCGAATAGTCCCAGCCGCCCTTGGAGTCCGCGGGCTTCTTGACTTCGTACAGGTACATATCGTGGATCACGCGGCCGTCCGGGCGGATCGACGCGTTGCGCATGATGGGATCCTTGATGGGGATCTCGCGCATCTTGTCGGCCACGACCTTGCCATCCGTGCTGTTGGCGGCGGCCACGGCGCGCAGGTAATGCAACACGCTGGAATACACGCCTGCCTGCGTCATGGTGGGCTTCAGGCCGCGGAAGGCCTTTTCGAAACGCCCGGACCATTCGCGCGAGGCATCGTCATAGTCCCAATAGAAACCGTCGACGTAGGACAAGCCCTGCGCGTTTTCCAGGCCGAGCGCACGCAGGTCGGACAAAAAGATCAGCAGCGAAACCAGGCGCTGGCCGCCGGCAACGATGCCGAACTCGCGCGCCTGCTTGACGGCGTTGACGGTGTCCTGGCCGCCGTTGGCCAGCGCCACCACCTGCGCCTTGGAGCTTTGCGCCTGCAAGAGATAGGACGCGAAGTCGGGCGCGTTCAGCGGATGCCGTACGCTGCCGGCCACGGTGCCGCCCAAGGCTTTCACCGCCTTGGCCGTGTCGGCTTCCAGCGAGTGGCCGAATGCATAGTCGACGGTGATGAAGAACCAGGACTTGCCGCCCTCGCGCACGGTCGCCTTGGCCCCGCCCGCGGACTGCGAGTACGTGTCGAACATCCAGTGAAAGCCGACCGGCGAGCATTCTTTGTTGGTCAGCGCCGTGGTGGCCGGACCGGAGAACATCACCACCTTGTTCTTTTCGCGGGCGATGCCCTGCACGGCCAGCGCGACGGCGGAATTGGTCAAGTCGGCGATCGCGGTGACGCCGTCGCGGTCAAACCATTCGCGGGCGCGCGCGGCGCCGACGTCCGCCTTGTTCTGGTTGTCCGCGGACACCAGATCGATCTTCATGCCCTTGCACTCCGCCGCAAGGCAGTCGTCGATGGCCAACTGCGCCGCGGCGACCGACCCTGCGCCCCCCATGCCGGCATAGGTGCCGGACATATCCGTCAGAATGCCGATCTTCACTGGCGGCTTGTCCGCTGCATGGGCCTGCCCAAGCAAACCGGCGCCCAGACACAAGCCTGCGGCGAGCCCGCGTGCGTGCAATTTCATGGATTTGTCTCCTGAGTTTTTATGCGCTGAGTGTTAGCGTTGTGGCGCCGTCTTCGCGGCCTGCGGTCCCAGGGCATAGCCCAAGGCCAGCCGATCCAGTGTAGATGTGTGAAAATCAACAAGCAACACCAGAAATGCACATTCCTTGTGCATTCATGCACACACAAAAAAAGCCGCCCGGTAGCGTGCTGCCAGGGCCTTGGAGCGATGGATCTTGCTTGATTGGGACAGCCTGCGGTATTTCCTGGAAGTGGCGCGCACGCAGCGCGTCAGCGCAGCGGCGCGCAAGCTGGGCGTGGAACACACCACGGTCTCGCGCCGCATCCGGGCGCTGGAAACGGAACTGGACACCCTGCTCTTTGAAAAGTCCCGCAGCGCGGGTTTCGTGCTGACGGACGACGGCCAGCGGCTGTTCGTCCATGCCGAGCAGATGGAAAGCGTCGTGCACACCGCGCGCGAGAACCTGTCCGGCATCGGGCAGGCGCTGTCGGGGCACCTGCGCATCGGCGCCACCGAAGGCTTCGGCAGCTATGTGCTCACGCCGCTTGCCGCAGACTTCCAGCGGCGCTATCCGCACATCACGCTGGACATCCTGCCCGTGCCGCGCTTTGTCAGCCTGTCCAAGCGCGAGGCCGATCTGGCCATCACCATCGAGCGCCCGCAGCGCGGGCCGTATGTGTGCAGCAAACTGTGCGACTACACGCTGCGGCTGTACGGCACACCTGGCTATCTGGCGAACCATGCGCCCATCACGCGCCGCGAGGACCTCGCGGATCACACGTTCATTGGCTATGTGGACGAGCTGCTGTTCAGCGAGCGCCTGCGCTATCTGGAAGACGTGCTGCCGGCAAGCAAGGTGGTGTTGCGCAGCACCAGCGTCGTGGCCCAGTACCACGCGGCGCTGCAGGGCCAGTCGCTCGCCATCCTGCCGTGCTTCATTGCGGCCCAGGACCCGCGGCTGAAACCCGTGCTGCAGGACGAAATCGCCATCACGCGCTCGTTCTGGATGTACTGCCACGAAGACCTGCGCAAGCTCAAGCGCGTAACGGTGCTGTGGGAGTTCATCCGCAAATCGGTATTGAAAAACGCCGACCTGTTGGCAGGCCGGCGTGGAACGATGAAGTATCTGCCCTGAGCGCGCCGGCTGGCGGCGCCCGCTACGCTAAGCGCTGTTCTTCGGCGCCTTCACGCGCAGGCGGCGCATCAGCAGGAAGGCGGTCAGCAGCGCGACGGCGCCGTGAATGAGCCACACGCCCAGACCAAAACTGAGCTTGCCGTTGGAGATCCAGGCGCGGGACAGGTTGATCAGGTTCATATAGAGCAGACCGACCAGACCGGCGATGAGCAGGTCGCCCGAACGCCCCAGCCGCGGATTTACCGCGCCCAGCGGAATGGCCAGCAGCGCAAGATTCAGCGCGGCGAGCGGCAGCGAGATCCGCCACATGACCTGTGACCAGCTGCTGTTGGTGTTGTCTTCAACGAGCTGCGGCGTACTGCGCGCCTTGGAGGACCGCTCTGCCGCCGCACGCGCCTCGGCCACCGGATCGCCGCCCGACTTGCTTTCGAGGCGCAGGCCGTATTTTTCGAAGTGCACCAGCCGAAGCTCGGGCGTACCCGGCTTCAGATCGTAACGATGGCCCTCGCCCAGCACCAGGAAGCGGTCGCCGTTGGGCAGGGTTTCGCTGTGCGCACTACTTGCGGTCAGCACGCTGAGCCATTCAGGACCGATCTCGCGCGCGAAGACATTGCCGAGTTCGTCGCTGGGATTGACCGGGTCTTCAGCAAAGAACACGCGGCTGCCGCCGGAGGATTCAGCGAATTGGCCGGCCGTGACCTTGGACAGGTCGGAGCGTTGTTCGAAGCGTTCGTGGTATTCGCCGATCTGGCGGTAGGCCCAGGGCGACGCCACCAGCGTCAGGCCTGCCACGGCAATCGCGACGGGGACCGCCACGCGCAGCACGGGCTTGAGCCAGTCCGCCAGCGACAGGCCGCTGGCGAACCACACGACCATTTCGGATTCGCGGTAGTTGCGCGTGACCGTGGTCAGCACGGCGATGAAGATCGAGACCGCCAGAATGGTCGGCAGCGCGGTGATGGTCGACAGCGCTGCAAGCACGACCACCACGTCCGCTCCGATGTTGCCTCCCGCGGCTTCACCGAGCAGGCGCACGAGAAGCACGCTGAGCCACACGACGAGCAACGTGGAAAAGACAACGCCAGCGTGACTGGTGATCTCGCTGACGACAGAGCGTTTGAATAGAGACATGGGAGAATATGCGGGATAATCGACCGCATCATACACAGACGCACACGGGAAACCCTCATGGAATTTAGCACACAGACCACTGCTTCCCTGCACCAGGTCAAAACCGCGGCCCTCGCCGTCGGCGTGTTCGCGGACGGCGTGTTGAGCCCCGCCGCCGACATCATCGACCGCGCTTCCAACGGCGCCGTGCGTGCGGTGGTCAAAAGCGAATTCCGCGGCCGCGCCGGCGCGACGCTGACCCTGCGTGCGCTGCCGGGTGTCGCCGCGCAGCGCGTGGTCCTGGTCGGTCTGGGCAAGCAGGAAGAATATTCGGCTCGCACCCACGCGTCGGCCGAGCAGGCATTCGCCGCTTCCTGCGTCGCCGCCCAGCTTGCCGAAGGCGTGTCCACGCTGCTCGCCAATCCCATCGCCGACACCGACCTCATTGCGCGTGCCCGCAGCGCCGCGATCGCGGCCGGCAGCGCGGTCTACCACTACGACGCCAGCTTCGGCAAACCCGACCGCGACGCGCGCCCCAAGCTCAAGAAGATCGTGCAGGTCGTCGAGCGCGCCGACGCGGCACAGGCCCAGAAGGGCCTGCGCGAAGGCAGCGCCATCGCCAACGGCATGGAGCTGACCCGCACGCTGGGCAACCTGCCGGGCAACATCTGCACGCCGACCTACCTGGGCGACACCGCCAAGCGCCTGGCGCGCGAATTCAAGTCCCTGAAGGTCGAGGTCCTGGACCGCAAGCAGGTCGAGGCGCTGGGCATGGGCTCGTTCCTGTCGGTTGCGCGCGGCTCCGAGGAAGCGCTGCGCTTCATCGTGCTGCGCCACGCCGGCGCCAAGACCGCCAAGAAGGGCGCCAAGGCCGCGCAGGGTCCGATCGTGCTGGTCGGTAAGGGCATCACGTTCGACGCGGGCGGCATCTCGCTCAAGCCCGCGGCCACCATGGACGAAATGAAGTACGACATGTGCGGCGCCGCCAGCGTGCTCGGCTCGTTCCGCGCCCTGGCCGAACTTGAATTGCCGCTGGACGTCGTCGGCCTCATTCCCGCGTGCGAGAACCTGCCCAGCGGCAAGGCCAACAAGCCGGGCGACGTGGTCACCAGCATGGCCGGCCTGACCATAGAAATCCTGAACACCGACGCCGAAGGCCGACTGGTCCTGTGCGACGCCCTCACCTACGCCGAACGCTTCAAGCCGTCGGCCGTGATCGACATCGCCACGCTGACCGGCGCCTGCGTCGTCGCGCTGGGCAACGTCAACACCGGCCTGTTCTCCAAGGACGACGCGCTGGCGGACGCTCTGGCCTCGGCCGGCCGCCGCTCGCTCGACACCGCATGGCGCATGCCCATGGACGACGCCTACCAGGAACAACTCAAGTCCAACTTCGCTGACCTCGCCAACATCGGCGGTCCTCCGGCCGGCGCCGTCACGGCGGCTTGCTTCCTGTCCCGCTTTGCCAAGGCATACCCCTGGGCGCACTTGGACATCGCCGGCACCGCCTGGCGCGGCGGCAAGGACAAGGGCGCAACCGGCCGTCCGGTGCCGCTCTTGATGCAATACCTGCTGGACCAGGCTTGAAGCGCCGGACGCCGACAGCCCAATGACGCGCATCGACTTCGCCTTCGGCGCGCCGGACCGCCTGCGCATGGCCTGCCAGGTCGTGCGCAAGCGCGTCCTGGCCGGGCAGCGGCTGGTGGTGTACTGTAAAGACGGTTCGCGCCTGTCCGCGTTTGACCGGATGCTGTGGGCGTTCGACGACACGGCCTTCGTGCCGCACGTGCTGGCAAATGATTCGCTGGCCGCTGAAACCCCGGTGGTGCTCACCGCCGGGGATCCGCTACAGGCCCTGCAGGCGGCGGGGCAGCCCGACCAGCCCCAGCCCTGGCTGCTGAACCTCGACGACGATTGTCCGCCCGGGTTCGATGCTTTCGAGCGCCTCCTGGAAATCGTCTCGGACGACCCCGACGACAAGCAGGCGGCCCGGCAGCGCTGGCGAACCTACCTGACGGCCGGTCATACGCCGCAAAGCCACGACCTGAGCCGCAAGGCCCAAGGCGGCTGAACCGTCCCACGCGCGCCCGCGCGCCGCGCTCCACCAGACTACGGGAGTTTCCATGCCCGCTCGCCCATCCGACCCCGGCATCCCCACCCTGACCCATCGGGCCGAACCCTCATTCCACGACCCGTCCGACGACGACGCCGATGCGCCGCTTTTGACCGAACTGGCCGACGAGGCGGGTCCGGTCTACGAAAACGACCCGTATGAACATGACCCGTTTCCCGTCCTGACGGACGTGGCCGGCGACGACGAGCCGCCGGTGTTGCCGGTTTCGCGGACGTCCGAGCCGGCGGCCCCGCTTGCCGCGCCAACGACCACTCCGGCGGCGCCTTCACCGGTCGCCGCCCCAGTGCGCCCCGCCCCGCTGCCCGACGCCACCGTCCTCGCCGCGCGCCTGCAGGCCGAGGTCGAACAGCTCATGCAGCAGGCGCTTGCCGATGCGGTCCAGCAGCTTCAGGCGCGCATGGATGCGGAATTGCCTGCTATTGTTTCCCGCGTGCTCAATGAGGTTCGGCGAGGGTGATCCTCCGCCATGCGCAGGATCAATTTGCCCTGCAACGGGCAGTCCTACTTCTTTCTCAAACTGGATTCTTCAGGGAACTGTAAGGTATCCTTCGCATCTAAGCCTTCTAGGCAATCACCATATTTGCCGCATACAGGAGTTCTCCATGAACGAATATCGTCCGTCCCCTTTTAACCGTTCCGGCTCTGTCGCCGGCGCGCCGGGCGAGGTCGCTCGCAACCAGGTCCTGCGCAACACGTACTGGCTTCTGGCCCTGTCGCTCATCCCGACGGTGCTGGGCGCGGCGGTCGGCCTCTACACCGGCATCAACCGCGTCATGGGCGCCAGCCCCGGCCTGTCGGCCATCGTCTTCCTGGTCGGCGCCTTCGGCCTGATGTTCGCCATTGAAAAGAACAAGAACAGCTCGCTGGGCGTCGTCCTGCTGCTGGCCTTCACGTTCTTCATGGGCGTCATGCTTTCGCGTCTGCTGGGCTTCGTAATGGGCATGAGCAACGGCTCGCAGCTCGTCATGACGGCATTCGGCGGCACCGCAATCGTGTTCGGCACCATGGCCACGCTCGCCACGACCATCAAGCGCGATCTGTCGGGACTGCAGAAATTCCTGTTCATCGGCGCCGTCGTGATCCTGGTTGCCGCGCTGGCCAACATCTTCCTGCAACTGCCGGCCCTGATGCTGACCATCTCGGTGCTCGCCATCGTGATCTTCTCGGCATTCATGCTGGTTGACCTGCAGCGCGTGGTCAACGGCGGCGAGACCAACTACGTGTCCGCCACCCTGGCCATCTACCTGGACGTCTACAACGTCTTCTCGAACCTGCTGATGCTGCTGGGCATCTTCGGCGGCAACCGCGAGTAACGCGCCGTCGCCAGACCAGCACCGAAAGGGCCTGCATGCACAACATGTAGGCCCTTTTTCTTTGGCCTGCTTTGTTTGGCCCTATTCCTTTGGCCCGCCTGTTCACCTTCTTTCCGCCCGGAGCCACGCCATGCCCGATCGCCGCCGCTTCCTCCAGACCACCGCCAGCGCCGCCCTCCTCGGATCCGCGTGGCCGGCATGGGCGGCTGCTCCCGCGCAAGCCATGCTCAAACGCGCGATCCCGTCGACGGGTGAAATGCTGCCCGTCGTGGGACTGGGCACCGCGGACACCTTCAACGTATCCCCGAGCGATGCGACGGCCATGGCGCCGCTGGCCCAGGTGCTTGAAACGCTGCTGAAGGCGGGCGGCACGCTGATCGACACTGCGCCCAGCTACGGCGAGGCCGAGGCCGTCACAGGCGCGTTGCTGGCTCCCGATGGCGGCCTGCGCAAGCGCGTGTTTCTGGCCACCAAGATCAGCACGCGCGGCCACGAATCCGCGATGCGCCAGGTGCGGCAGTCGCAGGAGGCGCTGCGCAGCGACAAGCTGGACCTGATCCAGGTGCACAACCTGATCGACACGCGCAACCAGCTCGCACTGCTGCGCGACCTGAAGCAGCAGGGCGTGACGCGCTACATCGGCATCACGCATTACACGGACTATGCCCACGACGATCTGACCGAGCTGGTTGAAAAGGAAAAGCCCGACTTCCTGCAGGTGAACCTGTCGATCGCCTCGCGCAGCGCTGAAAAGCGGCTGCTGCCCGCGTGCCAGGCCAACGGCGTGGCCGTGCTGATCAACCGACCATTCGAGGACGGCGCGCTGTTCCGCCAGGTCAAGGGTGTGGCGCTGCCCAAGCTGGCCGCCGAGATCGACTGCACATCCTGGGCGCAGATCTTCCTGAAGTTCATCATCGGCCACCCCGCCGTCACGGCAGTCATCCCCGCCACGTCCAAGCCCGCTAATATGGCGGACAACGCGCGCGCGGGCTTTGGCCGACAGCCCGACGCCGCCATGCGCGATCGCATCGCCGCGCTGCTTGCCTGACGCCATGGCGCCCGCCCCCCTGTCCTGGCGCGCCCGTATGTCGCGGGCGCTGGGCATCCACGAGGACGAACTCGCTCCCGCCGCCTGCGGTTTCGCGTTTTTCTTCTTTCTCTTTTGCGGCTATTTCATGCTGCGCCCGATCCGCGAGACGATGGGGATTCAGGCGGGGGTGAACCAGTTGCAATGGTTGTTCACCGCCACGTTTCTTGCCACCCTGGCCGTCGTGCCGCTGTTTGGCTGGATCTCCACCCGCGTGCCGCGCGCGACGCTGGTGACCTGGGTCTATGCCATCTTCGCGCTGACCATGGTGGGCTTTGCCGCCCTGCTCCACCAGCAGCCCGGTAGCGTCTGGGCGGCGCGCGCATTCTATGTCTGGCTGTCGGTGTTCAACCTGTTCGTCGTGTCCATCGCCTGGAGCCTGATGGCCGATGTGTTTCGCATGGAATCGGCCAAGCGGCTCTTCGCGCTGATCGCGGCGGGCGCCAGCGCGGGGGGCCTGTGTGGGCCCCTGCTTGGCGCGCTGCTCGCTGGCGTATTGGGTCCGGCGGGCCTGCTGGTGTTGTCGGCCCTGCTGCTGACCGCCACGCTGCCGCTCAAGCAATGGCTGCTGGCGTGGCGCGCCGCCTCCCGGCCGGAAGTGGGCCTGCAGGACATGCAGCGTCCCATCGAAGGCGGCATTCTTGCCGGGCTGGCGCGCATCTTCCAGTCCCGTTACCTGTTGGGCATTTCGCTGCTGGTCGTGCTGCTCGCCACGCTGAACACGTTTCTGTACATGGAACAGGCGCGGCTGGTCGCCGATGCGTTTCCCGACACCGCCCAGCGCATCCGGGTTTTCAGCGCCCTGGATTTCACCGTGCAGACGCTGGCGCTGCTGTCGCAGATCTTCATCACCGGGCGCGTGGCCGCACGCCTGGGTTTGCGGTTCCTGCTGACCGCGGTGCCGCTTGCGGTGGCGCTGGCGTTCCTGGCGCTGGCCGCGTTCCCCGTGTTCGCCGTGTTGGCGGCCGCCATGATCCTGCGCCGCGCCGGCGAGTACGCGCTGATCCGCCCCGGCCGCGAAATGCTGTTCACGGCCGTCACGCCGGAAGACAAGTACAAGACGAAGAACGTCATCGACACCGTGGTCTACCGCGGCGGCGATGCCGCCAGCGGTTGGGTGAAGGCGGGCATCGACATGCTGGGTTATGGCGCGGCGTTGATCGCGCTGCTGGGCGCCGCAGTGGCGTTGGGCGCGGCCGCCGTAGGCTATGGATTGGGCAAGCAGGCGGACCGGCGAAACGGCAACCTGCCTTAACTTTTTCTGAACATCCATCTTATTCAGCCAAACGGAAACGCCGATTCCCAGACGCACAATGGCGCAGCCCTCAACGCCTCGGGAACCGTCATGAAACGCTCTGCCTGCCTTGCCGCCCTGTTGCTTTGCCTTGCCGCGCCGTACGCGCACGCCGACTACCCAGAACGCGCCATCACGCTGATCGTGCCGGCCGCCGCGGGCGGCAATGCCGACATCACCGCCCGCCTGATCGGTCAGGAGATGAGCCGGCTGCTGGGCCAGCCGGTCGTCGTGGAAAACCGCGTGGGCGCCGGCGGCCGCATCGGCACGCAGGCCGTGGTCCGGGCCCCCGCGGACGGCTACACCATCGGCTATGCCCACGTCGGCACGCTGGTGCTGCACCGTTACCTGTTCAAGCAGCAGCTGTACGACCTGGACCGTGACCTCAAGCCCATTGGGCTGGTGGCCGAGACGCCCAACGTGATCGTGGTAAACGCCGCCTCGCCGTACCGTGACCTGAAAGGCTTCATTGAAGCCAGCCGCGCGCAGCCGGACCGGCTGACCATGACTTCCGCGGACCCGGGCACCACCAGCGAAGTGGGCGTCAAACTGTTCATCGCCCAGACCGGCGCCGCGGTTCGGCAAATCCCCTACAAGGCCACGGCCGCGCAGCTCTCGGACCTGCTGGGCGGCCACGTGGATTCCATGATGGAAAACCTGCCGCCCTTGATCGGCAACCTGAAGGACGGCCGCCTGCGCGCGCTCGCCGTCACCACCCGCAAGCGTGCCGCGTCCAACCCGGACGTGCCGACGGTCGCCGAACAAGGCTATCCGGAGTACGAGCAGTCCGCGTGGAGCGCTCTGGTTGCACCGGCAGGCACGCCCGTTGCCGCAATCTCGCGGTTGAACGCCGCGATGAATCAGGCGTTGCGCTCGGACGCGGTGAGCCGCGAGTTGCGCAGCCGCTCGCAGGAACCCCTGGGCGGCACACCGCAGGATGTCCAGGCCCAGATCAAAAAGGAGCTGCCCAAGTGGGAAAGCATCATCAAGGCTGCCACGCTGGACTGAACAGCGCCCGAACACCCAACGGAGCCTCCGCATGGCCAACGTAACCCGCGAGGATTTCTCCGTGGCCGCCGCCACCAATGCGTCGGCTTACCGGCGCGTGACGATCCCGGTGTTGCGGATCGAGGCGGGCCCGGGGTCTGCCGTCGCGCTCATCGCCGGCGTGCACGGCGACGAATGGGAAGGCCAGGCCGCCATTCTGGATCTGTGGCATCAATTGCCGGAGATTCTGCAACGCGGCACGGTCTATCTGCTTCCCGCCGTCAATGCGGAAGCGTCGCTGGCCGGCACCCGGCTGTCGCCATCTGATGGCGGCAACCTGAACCGCGCTTTCCTGGGCGAGCCGGCGCGCGGCTACACCGAAAGTATTGCGGCAGCCTTGGAGGCGCGGCTGCTTCCCCGGGTGCAGACCATGGTGGACGTGCACAGCGGCGGCGCGTCGCTGCGCTACCTGCCATCATCGGTCATCACCCGCTACGGCAACGATGCCTATGACGACCGTCTGCCAGCGCTCGCGCGGGCGTTCGGACTGCCCGATTGCGTGTTCTTTCGCGGCGGCGAGGCCGGGTCCATGCCGGCGGCGGCCAGCCGTCACGGCGTGCTGCGGCTTTCAGCCGAGATCGGCGGAGGCCGGGAAACCAGCCAGTCGCTGGCGGACCGCTGCCGCGACGGACTGTTGGGCTGCCTGGCGGAATTGGGATTGCTGAGCCGTCCCGCGTCTGCACACCCCGCCCAGGACGCGCAGGTCCGCCTCTACGACCTGGACGCCCCCGCCGCGACGCTGCGTGCCCGCGAGTGCGGCGTGTTCGTTCCCGCCGTGGAACTGGGACAATCCGTGGCCGCGCAGCAGCCCATTGGCCGCCTGATCGAACCGGCACGGCCCGATGCTCCGCCGCGCCCGTTGCTCAGCCCGCAGTCGGGCACCGTGGTCTGCCTTCGACCCATCGCACGCAGCGACGACGGTGATTGCCTGCTGCAGGTGGCGCCCGCTCTTCCCTTGGAATCTCTTGCTTCAAGATACTGACCCATGCAGATGAACCCCAGATTGACCGGCCTGCGCTGCATCCGCTGCGCAACCCTCTGGCCCGCGGGCGACTATTCCGAAGGCTGCCCTTCGTGCCTGGCGGCTGGGCACCCCGCCACCCTGGAGTGCCAATACGACGCGCCGGCGCAGGACGGCGCCATGCCCCTGCCGGTGCTGTCGGCCGTGACGTTGGGCGAAGGCGGCACCCCATGCCTGTCCGCGTCCGACCTGGCGCGGGAAGAAGGCGTGGGCGCGCTATGGCTCAAGTGCGAAAGCGCCAATCCCACCGGCAGTCATAAGGACCGCATGTCGGCGCAACTGGTCTCGCGCGCCCGGCTGGCCGGCGCCACGCGCGTCGCGGCGGCCTCCAGCGGCAATGCGGGCGTGTCGCTGGCTGCCTACTGCGCGGCGGCCGGCTTGCAGGCCGACATCGCCATCACCCACAACTGCCCGCCGCTGCAGCGCGAAGCCATGGAGCGCTTCGGCGCAAGGCTGCGCGCCTTCGAAGACAGCCTGGGCCGCTGGCCGTACGTGGCCGACCTGTGCCGCAACCACGGCGCGTTCGCGGGCACCAATTACCTGAATCCGCCGGTGGGCACGCATCCGTACGGCGTCGAGGGCTACAAGCCGATTGCCCAGGAAATCCTGGACGACTGCGGCCTGCCCACGGACATCATTGTCCCGACGGCGCGGGGCGATCTGCTGTGGGGCATTTTCCTGGGCTGGCAGCATCTGCTTCAGACCGGGCGCATCGTCCGACTGCCCCGGCTGCACGCAGTGGAACCCTACGCCCGGCTGTCGCGCGCGCTGGAAACCGGCGATGCGCGCGGCCAATGGGAAAGCGCGACCCAGCAGTATTCCATTGCGGGCGGCACGTGCACGCTGCAAGCACTGGAAGCGCTGTCGCGGTCGGGAGGCATGCCGGTGGAGACGTCCGACGCGCAAGCGGCCGAGGCGCGGCAACGCCTGGAACGCGTGGGACTGGGCACGGAACTGTCGTCGGCCGCCGCGCTGGCGGCCATCGCGCGGCTCAGGCGGGCTGGCAAGCTGGATGCGGAATCGAACGTGGTGCTGATGCTGACATCGGACGGTCGCCGGGGCTGATGCCCGGGCTACACACCAAACCGTTCGACCAGCGGCGCCAGTGCGCCGCGCAGGCACGTCGCCCAGAACTTGCCGGCTTCGGACAACGGCCGGCTGCCGTGCACGATCATGTGGCATTCGAAATGCACGGGCGCCGCCAGCGGCCGGTAGGTGAGGCCCATGGCCTCCATGCCCAGCGCCGTGGCCGGGTTGGCAATGCCCACCCCATGCCCGGCCAGGGCAAGCTGACACACGGTGCTGGAATACGGCGTCTCGATCGCCACACGCAGGCTTTGACCGGCCTGGCGCAAGAGCGCATCCAGCCGCTTGCGCGAACCGTCTTCAGCGTTCAGCGCAATCACGTCGACCTCGGCCAGATGCGAGAAACTCACCGATTCCAGGCGCGCCAGCGCATGGCTGGCGGGAAACACTGCAACCGCGCGCAAGCTGGCCAGACGATGCCCGCGCAGCCCTTCGAGTTCGGATTCATCGGCCACCGCCGCCAGGTCCAGTTCTCCCGACACCACCATGTCGCGCAGGGTGTTGGAATCGCGGATCTGCAGGTACAGCGGCGTATCCGGATAGCGCACGCGAAAACGCGATATCGCATCGCTGACGATCGCGCCGCTGTAGGCGTGGATGCAGCCGATGCGCAGCCGCGGCTGCGCCGCCCCGCGGATCGCCCGGATCTTGCGTCCCAGGCTTTCCAGACCCACATTCAAGCGGCGGATCTCTTCGTATAGCAGGGTCGCTTCAGGCGTGCGCTGCATCCGCTGGCGCACGCGCTCGAAAAGGCGCAATTCGATGCTGGCTTCCAGCGCGGCCAGGGTTGCGCTGACGGTCGCAGGCGATACGTCCAGGCGCCGTGCGGCGGCGGTGACGCTTTCCGTCTCGTAGACGGTGCGGAAGGTTTCGACCTGTTTGAGCGTGAACGTCATGAGGCCGGCGCCGCAATCAGATGCGTTGCAGATCCAGCAGCACGCGCCGCGTGGACAGCGGGCGGCCCGCCAGGATCTCGGCCAGTCGCGCGCGCAAGTCGGTGCGCAGCGCGGGCTCGATGGTGGGATCGTCGAAATCGGGCGGCGCCTCGTCGACGCCGTAGCCCGTTTCGCGCAGCAAGGTCCATTCGAAGCGGCGTAGCGCCCCGGCCGCGCGGGTGCCGGCAGACAGTTGCTGCAAGGCCATGTCGTACGCGTCGAACAACAACGGATGCGCGTCCTCGCGCGGCAGCAGGCGCAGCAGCAGTTCGTTCATGTACCAGGCGGACATGAGCGCGGCCCCGGCCAGCGGCCGGATGCCGGCGATTTCGGCGCGCGTCAGCGTCTTGACCTCGCCGTTGCCCGTCCAGGACAGCAGCAGCGGCTGGAAAGCCGACAACACGGGGCGCAAAACGGAATAAGGGCGCTTGGCGCCCTTGGCGACCATGGCCACGCAGCCATGATCGCGAGAAAAAGTCTGGACAATCAGGGAGGTTTCACGCCATGCCGTGGCGTGGAGCATGAACCCCGGTCGATCCTGGACGCGTGGCGCCCGTCTACTCATAACCCAAGTCGCGCAGCGCACCCTCGCGGTCGGACCAGCCCTTGCGCACCTTGATGTAGACCTCCAGATGCACCGGCTTGTCCAGCAGCTTGGCGATGTCCTGCCGTGCCTCGGTGGCGATCCGCTTCATGTGCATGCCGCCCGTGCCCAGCAGGATGGGCTTGTGGCTGTCGCGCTCGACGACGACACAGGCGTTGATGGTGGCGCCCTTGGCGGTCTCTTCCCATTGCTCGATGACGACCGTGCAGCCGTAAGGCAGCTCGTCGCCCACCAGGCGGAAGATCTTCTCGCGCACCAGTTCGGCGGCGATGAAGCGCATGGGACGGTCGGTCAGCGTGTCTTCCTCGAACATCGGCTCGCCTTCCGGCAGGCGCGATGCGATTTCGTCGAGCAACTGGTCCAGTTGCTGATTCTTGGTGGCGCTGACCGGCACCACGGCGCCGAACGGATGCTGCGCCATGATCTTGGACACGAACGCGAACAGATCGTCGCGGTTCTTTAGCGCGTCGATCTTGGAGACGACCAGGATCGTGCGTTCGGGATTTGGCAACAGCGGCAGCAACTTGGCGTCGCCTTCGGACCACTTGCCGGCTTCAACCACATGCACCACCACGTCCACGTCGGCCAGTGCCTGCGTGACGACGCGGTTCATCATGCGGTTCATTGCGCCACCGTGGCGTGTCTGGAAACCCGGGGTGTCGACGAACACGAACTGCTCATGCTCGCGCGTCAGCACCCCGTGGATGCGATGGCGCGTGGTCTGCGCCTTGCGCGACACGATGGAAATCTTGGAACCGATCAGGGCGTTCGTCAGCGTGGACTTGCCCACGTTGGGACGGCCGACGATGGCAACGAAGCCGGTACGAAAAGGGGTATCGCTCATTTAGTCTCTTGAGCCACTGCCACGGGCAGCGACAATTGCGCGGTTTTGCGCGCCTTGCCCGACTTGCGGGCAGCCTTGGTGGCCGGGCTGACGGCCAGCGCGGCCTCAAGCGCCAGCTTGGCGGCAGACTGCTCGGCGGCGCGACGGCTGGCGCCGGGCGCCATTACCTTGATATCGAGCGCCGGAATGGCGCACTCGACTTCGAACTGCTGGCTGTGGGCCGCGCCGTGCGTGGCCACCACCGTATACAGCGGCAGGGCCAGCTTGCGGCCCTGCAGGAATTCCTGCAGCAAGGTCTTGGCGTCCTTGCCGAGTGTTTTGGGATCCACGGACGCCAGCACCGGCTGGTACTGGCGCACGATCACACGGCGCGCTGCCTCGAAACCCGCATCCAGGAAGACAGCGCCGAAGATCGCTTCGACCGTGTCGGCCAGAATGGACGGTCGGCGGAATCCGCCGCTCTTGAGCTCGCCTTCGCCCAGACGCAGGTACTGGGACAGTTCCAGCCGCTGGGCGATATCTGCCAACGACGCCTGCTTGACCAGGTTGGCCCGCAGACGTGACAGATCGCCTTCGTCGATTTTTGAATAGCGTTCGAACAGCATCGCCGCCACGACGAAGTTCAGCACGGAATCCCCAAGGAATTCCAACCGCTCGTTATGGCGCGCACCGTGGCTACGGTGCGTCAGCGCCTGTTCAAGCAAGGCTGCATCACCGAAGCGGTAATCCAGGCGGTTTTCTAGCGTGGCTAGCGACATAATCAGTTGAATCGGCCGATACGGCTCAGATCGCTGAAGTTCATCCAGATGAAGAAAGCGCGGCCGACGATGTTGGCTTCCGGAACGAAGCCCCAATACCGGCTGTCCGCGCTGTTGTCCCGATTATCGCCCATGGCGAAATAATTGCCCTCGGGTACTTTGCAGCGTACCCCATTGTGGCTGTATTGGCAGTTTTCACGGTACGGAAAAGTCCACCTTTCCGGGGAGTACACCTGCGGAACCTTCTCTTCCAGCAGGATCTTGTGCTCAACGTCGCCCAACTTCTCTTTATATTGCGCGATATACGAAACACGATCCGGCTCGAAATAGTCACCATCACGCACGTGCGGGACCAGTTCGCCATTGACATAGAGCTTTTTGTCGATGTATGCGACTTCGTCGCCCGGCAAGCCAACTACGCGCTTGATGTAATCGACGTTCGGATCAACGGGGTACCGGAACACGAACACGTCACCGCGCTTGGGCTCGCCAACGGGGATGACCTTCTTGTCGATCACGGGCAGGCGCAGACCATAGCTGAACTTGTTCACCAGGATCAGGTCTCCGGACTGCAGCGTGGGCAGCATCGAGCCGGACGGAATGCGGAACGGCTCGACCACGAACGAGCGCAACATGAACACGAACAGGATGACGGGAAAGAAGCTGACCGCGTATTCGACCCACCAGGGCACGCGCCGCGCGGCGTCGCCGGCTTCACGCCGCAGGCGCTCGGCCTCTTGTGCGTCGCCCACCAGTGCCGCGTCGTACTGCGCCATCGCGGTCTGCGCGCGGCGCTCGCGCCCCTTGCGCAGTACGGCCAGATCGAGCACCCAGATAACGCCGGTAACCACCAGCAGAATAAAAAGGATCAGGGCAAAGTTCCAACTCATCAGCTAATCGCCTTCTGGGGTTTTATTTGTCTTCCACCTGCAGGATGGCAAGGAACGCCTCCTGCGGAATTTCCACGCTACCCACCTGCTTCATGCGCTTCTTGCCCGCCTTCTGCTTTTCCAGCAGCTTCTTCTTGCGCGAGATGTCGCCGCCGTAGCACTTGGCCAGCACGTTCTTGCGCAGCGCCTTCACGTTCTCGCGCGCGATGATTTCGGCGCCGATGGCCGCCTGGATGACCACGTCGAACATCTGGCGCGGGATCAGGCCGCGCATGCGGGTCACCACGTCGCGCGCGCGGTGGCGCGCGTTGCTGCGGTGGACGATGACGGCTAAGGCGTCGACGCGGTCGTTGTTGATCAGCAGGTCGACACGCACCACATCAGCGGAGCGGTACTCTAGGAATTCGTAGTCCATCGAGGCATAGCCGCGCGACACCGACTTCAGCTTGTCGAAGAAGTCCAGCACGATCTCGGCCAGCGGGATCTCGTACACCAGGTGAACCTGGCGGCCGTGATAGCTCATGTTGACCTGCACGCCGCGCTTGTTGTTGCACAGCGTCATGACCGGACCGACGTAGTCCTGCGGCATGAACAGCGTGACTTTCACGATGGGCTCGCGGATGTCCTGGATCTTGCCGATCTCGGGCATGCGGGACGGGCTTTCCACGGTGATCACGGAACCATCGCGCTGCTCGACCTCGTACACCACCGACGGCGCGGTGGTGATGATGTCCATGTCGAATTCGCGTTCCAGGCGCTCCTGCACGATTTCCATGTGCAAGAGGCCAAGAAAACCGCAGCGGAAACCGAAGCCCAGCGCCTGCGAGACTTCGGGTTCGAACATCAGCGCGGCGTCGTTGAGCTTGAGCTTTTCCAGCGAATCACGCAGTTGGTCGTATTCGGAGCTTTCGACCGGATACAGCCCGGCGAACACCTGCGGCTTGACTTCCTTGAAGCCCGGCAGCGGGTTGGCGGCCGGCTTGTTGGCCAGCGTGACGGTGTCGCCGACCTTGGCGTCTTCAAGCTGCTTGATGCCGGCGATGATGAAGCCCACCTCGCCCGCCGACAGATGCGGACGCTGCTGCGACTTGGGCGTGAACACGCCGGTCTGCTCGCACAGGTGGGTGGCGCCGGACGCCATCAGCAGGATCTTGTCCTTGGGCTTGAGCACGCCGTTAATGATGCGCACCAGCATGACAACGCCGACGTAGTTGTCGAACCACGAATCGATGATCAGCGCCTGCAGCGGCGCATCGGGATCGCCTTCCGGAGCGGGGACGCGGACGACGATGGTTTCGAGGATTTCGTCGATGCCCATGCCGGTCTTGGCGCTGGCCAGCACGGCGTCCGAGGCGTCGATACCGATCACGTCCTCGACTTCCTGGCGGGCGCCTTCGGGATCGGCCTGCGGCAGATCCATCTTGTTCAGCACGGGCACGACTTCCACGCCCAGCTCGATCGCGGTGTAGCAGTTGGCCACCGTCTGCGCTTCCACGCCCTGCGATGCGTCCACCACCAGCAGCGCGCCTTCGCAGGCGGACAGGGACCGGCTGACTTCATACGAGAAGTCCACGTGCCCCGGGGTGTCGATCAGGTTCAGGTTGTAGATCTTGCCGTCCTGCGCTTTGTAATGCAGGGCGGCCGTCTGGGCCTTGATGGTGATGCCGCGCTCGCGCTCGATTTCCATGGAATCGAGGACCTGCGCCGACATCTCGCGATCCGCCAGTCCGCCGCAGCGCTGGATCAGGCGATCGGCCAAGGTCGACTTGCCGTGATCGATGTGGGCAATGATGGAAAAGTTGCGGATATGCTGCATGCTTGAATTTATAAGGGACGGAACAGACGGCACACGGCCGGGAGACACCGCCGCCGGAATGTGCACGGCCGACGTGTGAGGCGCTGACGGGCTAGGCCCGGACAAAACTGAGGGGGCGCCAAGCGCCCCCTCTTGCGGCAACCAGCCATTTTAGCCGGTCTTGAGCCTTTTTTTTTGCCCGGGGCGCGCCCCGGGACAAAAAGCGCCCCGGCGTGGCCGCACCTGGCGGTTTCCCGCCGTACCGGCTGCCCGGTGGCGGCGCCGGGCGGGCGCCTGCCGGTCCGGGCCGTCATCACTTGGACGCAGGCACCGCTACCCATTGCGTCTGGTCGCCACGGCGCACCAGCAGGCCCGTCGCGCGGCTCTTGTCCAGCTTGGCGACCAGTTCGCCAAACTGCTTGGCGCCGGTAACGTCGGTGTCGTTCAGCGCCAACACGATGTCGCCTTCCTGCAGACCCGCCTTCGCGGCCGCGCCATCGGCAACCTTCACCTGGACGCCGCCCTTGATGCGCAGCTTCTTCTGGGTATCGGCGGGCACATCGATAACGCCCAAGCCCAGCGCGTTGGTGACCTCGGGTTCCGGCGCAGGCTTCTTGCCGGCGGCGGCGGCCTTCTCGGTGGGGATCTCGCCCACCTTGACCGACAGCGTCATGCTCTTGCCCTTGCGCCAGATTTCCATGTCGGCGCGCGTGCCCGGCTTGGTCTCGCCGACGATGCGCGGCAGGTCCGACCAGCGCTTGATCGGTTCCTTGTTGAACTTCAGGATCACGTCGCCCGGCTGCACGCCCGCCTGCTCGGCAGGGCCCTCGGCTTCAACGCTGCTGACCAGCGCGCCTTCTGCCTTGGGCAGGCCGATGGCCTCGGCCACGTCCTTGCCGACTTCACCGATCTGCACGCCAACCCGGCCGCGCGTGACCTTGCCGGTCGTGCGCAGTTGATCCACCACGCGCATGGCTTCGTCGATCGGAATGGCCAGCGAGATGCCCATGAATCCGCCGCTACGCGAGATGATCTGCGAATTGATGCCCACGACCTCGCCGTCCAGATTGATCAGCGGGCCGCCCGAGTTGCCGGGGTTGACCGCGACGTCGGTCTGGATGAACGGCAGGTATTCGCCGGTATCGCGACCGATGGCGCTGACAATGCCGGAAGTGACGGTGGAATCCAGCCCGAATGGCGAGCCGATGGCGAGCACCCACTGACCCTTCTTGAGCTTCTTGGGATCACCGATCACCAGCGGCGTCATGTCCTTGGCTTCGATCTTGATGAGCGCAACGTCCGTGCGCTCGTCAGTGCCGATGACCTTGGCCTTGAACTCGCGTCCGTCGGTCAGGGTGACGTAGATGTCCGTCGCGTCGACGACCACGTGGTTGTTGGTCAGGATGTAGCCGTCGGCCGACACGAAGAAGCCCGAACCCACGCCGCGCGGCACGGTGCGCTCTTCGGGCGGCGTCGGTTGCGGACGCTGGCGCGGATTGGGCGACTGCTGTCCGGGAGGCTGGAATTCGGGACCGAAGAACCATCGGAACAGTTCGTAGGGATCGCTGCCGCCAGGACCGTTGCCGCCGCCGCGCACCGGAACCGTGGCGGTCGTGCGGATGTTGACGACGGCCGGATCGGCCTTTTCAACGATGGCCGTGAAGTCGGGCAATCCGACCGCGGCAGGCGCCGTCTGCGCCACCGTCACCGGCACGTAGGCGGTGGACAGCATGGTCCCCGCCGCGACAGCCGCCAGAAAGCGCCGGAAAAAAGCGTTCGAGACCGTCATTGCTTTCATATGTCACTCCGAAATTGCTGCTTGCGGAACGGCGGGAATTATTTAGCCCCGCCCTCCGCGGGTGCGGCTGCCGCGGGTGCGGGAGGCACGTACTCAGTGGCCTGCGCAAGTTGTTCCAGCGTGGCGGCGGGCACTTCACCCACCGCGGTCAGCCAGAAGTCCGCAATGCGCGCGCCATACACATTGATCGCGCCGCGCTGTGATGCGCCGTGCGCCGGCTGGTGGTTGCGCTGGCTGTCATAGGGCTCGATGAACACCGAGATCGCAGCCAGTCCGTCGGACAGCACCATCTGGCTGACCGGCGATCCGCGCTTCATGGCGCGCGACACCTGCATGATCGTCTTGAAGCCGTTGGGCGCGGGAATGCGCCAGCCCTGAGCCGCCAGGTCCACGGGCTGCATGTTGGCCTCGAGCACCTTCCAGTCGCGCGTATTCCAACGCGAGGACAGCGATTGCGGATCGACTTCGGAACCCAATCGCAGCGAGGTGAACGACACCTGCTCGACCACGCCGCGCGCGGCATTGAGCGTCTGGGCCTTCAGCAGCAGATTGGTTTCGACGTCCGCGCACAGGCGATAGCCGTAGCGCAGCTTGTCCAGCGGTTCGATCGTGATCAGCCGGCATTCGCGGCCCGCGACGCGGTGCGGCGTGGGTTCCGTGCGGATCTTGTAGTGTTCGGACAGGTTGGCCGGATCGCCCAGCAGCAGGCCGGGGAAGCGGTCGCCGCGGCGGCGCTCGACGAGCACGGTCTTGCGCTCGGGAATCAGGCACTGCACGTCGTCGTTGTGACGCAGGTATTCGCGCGGTTGGCCGTCAAGGATCTCAAGGCGTTCGCGCTCGCCGGTGCCGTCCAGGACGTGCACGAGGCGCGAGGACTGGATCACATCGCCCTGCTGATACATGAAGACGCCGGCGTAGTCCTGCTTGCGCGCCGCCTGCTGGATGCGCGTGAGCAGCTGCACGACGTCTTCGGTCTGGCCGGCCGGCGTGGCGCCGGCGGCGGCCGCGGGACCGTGCGTGGCAAGGAAAGCGGTGAGGAGCGTGGCGGCAAACCAGCCAGCGCGGTGAGCCTGCCACGAGGCAGCACGTCCCAGCACCGGCCAGCGTGATGGAAGCACAAGCGCCATCAACGTCCCGCTCCGACATCGAACGACACCTGCCGGACCGCGCTGGGGCCGGCCATCTGGCGATGGGCCTCCAGGTAGTCGCGCAGGCCCGAGTCGTCGGAGGCCGAAGCCGGCGAGCTGGCATCGGCCAGCACGCGCACATCCGTCGCGGGCGAGCCGGTGACGTATGGCTGCGCCACCCACGCGACCGTGGCCACCGCAGCGGCGACGGCCAGGCCGGACAGGCCCATGCGCAATGGCGAGCGGCGCCGGGGGGCCGCCCCGATGGGGAGGTTCGCGGCCCGCGCGCGCGCCCCGCGGGGCGGGAAGGCGGCGCTGGGCGTCAGCGCCCACA
>NZ_DIEJ01000166.1:0-2680 GCF_002418565.1 Achromobacter sp. UBA5777
CGGCTGCACCAGCATGAACACGATCAGCGCGACGGTGTTGGCCGCAAACGCGGTCTTGGGGTCGGCGCCGACCTGCCGGATGGCGTAGGTGGGCACGTACGCTACGAAGATATAGAACGCGAACGTGGTCAGCACCGAAAAGCCCACGATGCGCAGCACTTCGCGGGGATGATCGCGCAGCAGCGTGCGCAGCGGCTGCTTTTCGACGCCGGCCTTCTTGGCGTGCGAGAAGGCTTCAGTTTCCGGGATGGCGCGGCGGATCCACATGCCGGCCAGGCCGCCCAGCGCGCCCAACAGGAACGGGATGCGCCAGCCCCAAGCCCCCATGTCGGCCTTGGTGAGCACGGTGGTCAGAATCCAGCCCACGGCGGAGGCGGCCAGGATGCCGACCGCGGCGCTGAAGAAGACGAAGCTGGAATAGAAGCCGCGCTTGTTCGGCGGCGCCATTTCCGCCAGGAAGGTCGTGGCCGAGGCATACTCTCCGCCCAGCGACAGGCCTTGCAGCAGGCGCGCNNAGCAGCAGCGGCGCGGCGATGCCGATGGTGGCGTAGGTGGGCGTGATGGCGATGATGAGCGAGCCGCCTGCCATCATCAGGATCGTCAAGCCCAGCGCGGCCTTGCGGCCATAGCGGTCGGAGAAGATGCCCAGCACCCATCCGCCGACCGGACGCATGAAGAAGCCCACCGCGAAGATGCCGAACGTCGCAAGCAGGGCAGTGGTTTCGTTGCCCGGCGGGAAGAACTGGCTGGAAAAGAAAATGGCGAACGACGCGTAGATGGTCCAATCGAACCATTCCACCGCATTGCCTACACTACCGGCCAGAATCGTGCGGCCGCGCGAAACGGGCGGGGCGCTTGCGCCTTGCGCCGCGCGCAAGGTTGCGGATGTGCTGCTCATGACGTCCTCAAACTGTGTTTTGTTTTTTGGTCAAATAGACCGGTAAATTTTGTGTTTTTATCAATGCGCGAACGTTAGATTAATGAATATGGTCACGTCAAGTAAGGGTAATTCCCTAAGCGCCGCGTTGGACGACACGGATCTCGCGTGCCTCGTCGCGCTGCAGGCGCAGCCTCGCGCGTCCTGGCGCGAGCTGGGCGCGGCGACCGGCATCGCTGAACGAACCGTCGCGCGGCGCATCAAGCGCCTGATGGACGCGGACGCGCTGCGCGTCATTGCGGAGCCGGATCCGCTGGCCACCGGCCGCGGCGTGGTGTTGCATGCCTGGGTGCGCTGCCGGTCTGGCCGGGTGCCGGAGGTGGCCGATCAACTCGCAAAGCTGGACATCAGCCAGCTCGTGGTGACGCTGGCCGGTTCAGCCGACTTGATGGCCGAGCTGACGCTGGCCGACGCGGCCGATATGCCAGACGTGGTGACCCACGTGCTGCCGTCCATCGACGGGGTGGAACACGTGGAGGCGCGCCTGGTGTTGCGGCCGTTCCGGCGCGCGGGCCAATGGCGCATTCAGCCGGCGTCGGGCGGCGATGTGGACGCGCCGCTGCTGTCGCCGCCGGCAGCGTTGACCGATCCCGAGCAGCGCATGGTGTCGCATCTGATGCGCGATGGCCGCGCCAGCCTGGCGGAGCTGGCCGAACGATCCGGCGTCAGCGAACCCACCGCGCATCGCCTGCTGCAGAACCTGGTGGAGCGCCGGGCGCTGAGCTTTCGCGTGGAAGTCGAGCCTGCGCTGGTCGGCTTTCCGGTGGAAGCGGTGATCTCGGTGCAGGTGCGTCCGCAAACGGTGGACGCGCTGGCCGCGCATCTGGCGCTGGATCCCAACACCCGCTGCCTGTTCGGCACCAGCGGCGCGTCGCAGCTTTTCTGGCACGTGCTGTGCCGCGACAGCCTGCATCTGTGGGACGTGGTGACGCGGCGGCTGGGCGAGCTGGACGGCGTGCTGAACAGCGAAGTCGGCGTGGTGATGCGCGCACACAAGCGTTGCGGGATCGTGCGCGCGGGCGCGCGTCTGGGGGCGGACGCTGCGTGATGGCCGCGGAGGCGGTTGGGCGCCCTGAGGGTCCGTTTTCTCGGCCACTCAAGGTGCTTTCGGCGGCCGTCCTACCAGGCGGCCGACCAGGTTCACCCGGTCTGCTAAGCCCCCAGGTAAGCGCGCGCCAGCGCGCCGTCCTTCGCAATGTCTTGCGCAGCGCCATGCGCGGCGACCCGGCCGGATTCCAGCACGTACGCGCGGTCGGCCAGTGACAGCGCCAGCGCCGCCATCTGGTCCACGAGCAGGATGGTCATCGACTCCTTGCGCAGCCGGTCCAGCGCATCGAACAGCTCGTCGATGATCTTGGGCGCGAGGCCCAGTGACGGCTCGTCCAGCAGCAGGATCACGGGTTTGGCCATCAGGCCGCGCGCGATCGCCAGCATCTGTTGTTCACCGCCCGACAGCAGCCCCGCGCGCTGGTGCAGCCGTTCGCGCAGCCGCGGAAAGCGCGTCAGCATTTCCTCGACCCGCGCCTCACGGTCCTGCGGATGCAGGAAGGCGCCCAGGCGGATGTTGTCCAGCACGCTCAGTCCCGGAAACACCTGACGTCCTTCCGGCACCAGCACCAGGCCGCGCGCCACGATGCGGTCAGCGGCCAGACCGTGCAGCTCCTGACCCTGCAGGTGCATGCCGCCTTGCGCGGGCCGGTGCAACCCGGCCAGCGTGCGCATCAGCGTGGACTTGCCCGCGCC
>NZ_DIEJ01000056.1:0-19554 GCF_002418565.1 Achromobacter sp. UBA5777
GCCCCCAAGGCGCGGTCCCCCCGGCGGCGCGTCGCCGGGGGCGCGGCCCCGCAGGTCGCGCACCTCGCGCAGCACGCTGCGGGCACGCTCCAGCACCTTCAAGCCGGCTTCGGTCGCCTTGACGCTGCGGCCGACGCGCTTGACCAGCGTGGCGCCCAGTTCTTCTTCCAGCGTGCGCACGCGCGCGGCGATGGCGGCGGGGGTCAGGTCCAGCCGCCGCGCCGCCTCGGCCAGCGATCCGCTTTCGATGACCGACACAAAGCTCTGCACATATCGCGTATCCACGGTCTCCCCTTCTTTTGGATGTGTGGCGCGCTCTGCGGCAAACCACAACAATTTTATGGATTGAACCCATTAAACAGCAGATGTTCGGTGGGCGGATCGGTGCCAGAATCGGAAATCGCAGCCGCGCGGCCGCGGCGCGTCCTTTTCATCCATCCAATAACGAGTAGAGACATGACGACCCCTGCCCGCATTCCCGGCGTTTTTTCGCCGGTCCTGACGCCGTTCGATGAACGCTACCGCCCGGCCCTGGGGCGCTATGTGAAGCACTGCCGCTGGCTGCGCGAGCAGTCCCTCGGTCTGGCCATCTTCGGCACCAACTCCGAGGCCAACTCGCTGTCGCTGGCGGAAAAGCACACGCTGCTGGATGCGTTGCTGGACGCGGGCGTGGAGCCGTCGGCTCTGATGCCGGGCACGGGCGCGTGCGCGCTGCCGGACGCCATTGCGCTGACGCAGCATGCGGTGCGCAGCGGGAGCATGGGCGTGCTGGTGCTGCCGCCCTTCTACTACAAGGGCGTCAGCGACGAAGGCCTGTTCCGCTACTTTGCCGAGCTGATCGACGGCGTGGGCGACGACAAGCTGCGCCTGTACCTGTATCACATCCCGCCCGTCAGCCAGGTGCCGCTCAGCCTGGACCTGATCGACCGCCTGCTGACTCGCTATCCCGGCATCGTGGCCGGCGTGAAGGACAGTGGCGGCGACTGGGCCAACACGGCGGCGATGATCGAGCGTTTCACGCCGCGCGGATTCCAGGTGTATGCGGGCAGCGAGGCATTCCTGCTGCAGACCCTGCGCGCAGGCGGCGTGGGCTGCATCACGGCCACGGGCAACGTCAATCCGGGTCCCATCGTGGCCCTGCAGCAGCGCTGGCAGGAGGCGGACGCCAACGAGCGCCAGGCCGGGTTGAACGCCACGCGCAACGTGTTCCAGCAGTTCCCGATGATTCCCGCGATGAAGGCCGCCATTGCCTGGAAGTCGGGCGATGCGGCCTGGGCCACGGTGCGCCCGCCTCTGGTCGAACTGAACGCCGCGCAGACGGACGCACTGAAGACCGCATTGCAGACCAACGGCTTCGACATGCCCGGCGCCGACTCGCTGTCCGACGCCTGAGCGTCTGGGCCCGGGCGCGGACGGTCACGACAGGCCGTCCGCTGTCTGCTTTCCGGAAGCGGTCAGCTCACGACGCCGATGTTCCAGGGCACGAACTCGTGATCGCCCAGCCCCAGCAACTCGCTCTTGCTGCGGGCGCCCGAGGCCACGCGCAGGATCTCTTCGAAAATCCGCTGCGCCACTTCCTGCAGCGTGGCCGTGCCGTCGAGGATGTCGCCGCAATTGACGTCCATGTCTTCGGTCAGCCGCTCGTACATCGGCGTGTTGGTGGCGAGCTTGATCGACGGCACCGGCTTGGCGCCGAACATCGAACCGCGGCCTGTCGTGAAGCAGATCATGTTGGCGCCGCCGGCGATCTGCCCGGTGGCCGACACCGGATCGAACCCCGGCGTGTCCATGAACACCATGCCGGGCTGCCGGACGGGCTCCGCGTAGCGATAGACCTCCATCAGCGCCGTGGTGCCGCCCTTCATCGACGAGCCCAGCGACTTCTCGAAGATATTGGCCAGCCCGCCCATCTGGTTGCCGGGACTGACCTTGCCATTGATCTGCACATCGCGGCCCGGGGAATACTCTTCCTTCCACCAGTGGATGCGCTGGACCAGCTTCTCGCCCACTTCGCGGCTGCGAGCCCGCGACGTCAGCGTGTGTTCGACGCCGTAGATTTCCGGCGTCTCGGACAGGATGGCCGTGCCGCCGTGGCGCACCAGGATGTCCATGGCTGCGCCCAGCGCAGGGTTGGCGGTGATCGACGAGAACCCATCCGATCCGCCGCATTGCAGGCCGATCTTCAGGTGACTTGCGGACACCGGCTGGCGACGCACGTCGTTGGCGGCGGGCAGCATGGACTTCACCGCGGCGATGCCGGCTTCGATCGTTTTGCGGGTGCCGCCGGTCTCCTGCATGATGAACGTCTGCAACCCCGCGCCCGGTTCCAGGCCCTGGTCCTTGAGCAGCGCATCGAGCTGGTTGCGTTCACAGCCCAGGCCGACGATCAGCACGCCTGCGAAATTCGCGTGACAGGCATACCCGCCCATCGTGCGCCGCAGGAGGTCCATGGGCTCGCCCGACATTTCCATGCCGCAGCCCATGCCGTGGCTCAGCGCGACCACGCCATCCACGTTCGGATAGGCGGCCATCACGTCCTCCGTGAAGGCGGACGCAATGCGGTGCACCACCGTGGCCGAACAGTTCACCGTGGCGAGGATGCCGATGTAGTTGCGCGTGCCGACCTGCCCGTTCGCCCGCACGATGCCCTGGAACTGCGCTTGCTCGGAAGCAGGCAGCAGGGGCGTCGGCACGTAGTCGCGAGCGTGCGCATAATCGCGGTCGAACTCCTGGAAGTCCATGTTGTGCGAATGCACGTAGGTGCCGGCGGGAATGTCCGTCGCGGCAAAGCCGATGCACACGTTGTATTTCAGGATGGGTTCGCCCGCGCGCAGATCGCGCGCCGCGATCTTGTGCCCGGCGGGCACCTGGCTGCGGCTGACCAGGTCTTCGGCAGGCACGGCGGTGCCGATGCCGATGGGCACACGCGCCACCACGACGTTGTCGGCGGAATGCAGCCGGATGACGGGGCCGGCGGCGCGTTTTTCGGTGAAGTCGATCATGTCGTTGTCTCGGATGAATGAAGGGGCGCCCGGCTCAGGGGCGCCCGGCTGAGCGGCGCCCAGGCGAAGCGTCCGCGCTATTCCGGCTTGATGCCGATATCGCGGATCAGCACCGACCACCGCGGCAGTTCGGCGCCGACAAAACGGCTGAAGTCTGCGGAGTCGCTGCCGACCACGGTGAAGCCCTGCTCGCTCAGCTTGGCCTGCATGTCGCGCTGCTCGAGCGCGGTGCGGATCGATGCGGAGAGCTTGTCGACCACCGGCTTGGGCGTCTTGGCCGGCGCAAAGACGCCGTACCAGGTCGACACCTCGAAGTCCTTGAAGCCGGATTCGGCCAGCGTCGGAATCTCGGGCGCCTTCGGATCTCGTTTGAGGCTGGTGATGGCCAGCGGACGGACCTTGCCCGAGGCGATGTGCGGCAGCGCCACCGGCAGGTTCGCGAACATGTAAGGCACATGACCTCCCAACACGTCGGCGATGGCTGCGGACTCGCCCTTGTACGGCACGTGCGTGACCTTCGTGCCGACCCGGTGCGCGTACAGCTCGCCGGCGATGTGCTGCGGGCCGCCCTGCCCGGACGACGCGTAGCTCAGCGCACCGTTGCCGGCCTTTCGGATGTGCTCGGTGAGTTCCCCGACGCTCTTGACGTCGATCAGCGCCGGATTGACCACGAGGATCAGCGGCATGGTCACGACCTGCGATACCGGCTCGAAATCGGTCTCGGGCTTGAACGGCAGCGTGGGGAACAGCGACGGCGCCACCACCATGGTGGATTGCGATCCGAGGAACAGCGAATAGCCATCCGCGGGGGAACGCGCGACGTTGTCGGCCGCAATCGTGCCCGTGGCGCCCGCGCGGTTTTCCACCACGACCTGCTGGCCCAGGCTCTCGGCCATCTTGGCGCCGACCAGCCGGGCCACGATATCCGCGCCGCCGCCCGGCGCGAAGCCGACGACCATACGCAAGGGCTTGTTCGGGAAGTCGTCGGCCAGGACGGCGGACGAGGCGGTGGCCAGGGCAAGGGCCAGGCCGGCGGCGCCGGCCATGCGCGCCAAGCGGCGCGCCTGCGTACAGGGGTGTTTCATCTGAGTCTCCGTGTGCCGCCTGCCGGATCTGGCCGCGCCCGCGCGCGCAGCGGCGGATCGGAAGCCCGAGCGACGGCTCGTTGTGGTTTTGGATGCTGCCAGGGCATTCTGGCCATTGCACTCAACACCAACAAGTACGTGGACACGCAGTCAAAACATAATTTTTTTGTCGTTTAGGCGACGATGGGCGCGCGGGACATGTACACCGGCGCGGCAAAAAAAAACCACCCTGATGGGTGGTTTTCAAGATCTGCGAGCGGGGCGCTGGCTAACGCGAGCACGCGCCGCGCCGGCGCCATGCGATCAGAACTGGTACGTGTAGGTGAGCTGCACCACGTCCAGGCCCGGGTTCGGGCGCTTGATGCTGGCGTTCGAGAAGTGCGAATAGCGCACGCCGATACGGTTGTTCGGCGTGACCAGGAAGCCCACGCCAACGTGGTCGCCGAACTGGAAGGCCGTGCTGATGTTTTCGTCGGCAAAGCGCGTGCTGGAGAACAGCGTGGCGCCGATACCCGCTTCGATGTAGAAGCGTTCGCCGGTCCACCAGCGGAACATCGGGATGGCGCTGAACTGCCAGACGTGGCCCGGCGAACGCGAGCCGTCGGCTTGCCAGTACGACGCGCCGAATTCGGGCGTCAGGTCCAGACGACCCCAGTTGCCGCCAAATTGATAGGTCCAGAGCGAGGCAGTCTCGTAGTTCAGGGTCAGGCGCTTGTAGTGGTCGCCAATGCCATAGTGCAGGCTGACGCCACCTTGGGTGCCCTCGGACGACTGGGCGCTAGCAAAGGTGGCAACCCCTGCCAGGGTAAGGCCGGCAAGGCGCGTCAGCATTTTCTTCTTCGTCGACTGCATGGGATTAACTCCATCTATTTCTGGACTAACGGGGAACATTAGCAAAATCCGGACCAACACGGTTCGCGCATGTCGCAATATGGCAACAAAGCGCCGTGAAAAAGACTGTTCCGAAAATCGCGGGATTCACGCAGGTGAAATTGCGCTAGGCGGCGGGAGCAAGTCTCGTGCCCAGGGGCCACCCTGTCGCGGAAAAACAAAATGCCGCCAGGCGCGCGTAGCAGCCGGCGGCATCTTGTTGACGCCGATGCGGCCGCAAGCGGCAGCCCCGGCAATGTCGGCCCGATCAGGCGGTGACCACGTCCGCCGGCTGGTTGGTCAGCAGCGCCAGCAGGCGGGCGATTTCCTCGCGCAATTGGCGGCGGTCGACGACCATGTCGATCGCGCCCTTCTGCAGCAGGAACTCGGCGCGCTGGAAGCCTTCAGGCAGCTTTTCACGCACGGTCTGTTCGATCACGCGCGGACCGGCAAAGCCGATCAGCGCCTTGGGTTCGGCGATGACCACGTCGCCCATGAAGGCAAAGCTGGCCGACACGCCGCCCATGGTCGGATCGGTGAGGACGCTGATGAACGGCAGGCCGGCGGCCGACAGGCGGGTCAGCATGGCGTTGGTCTTGGCCATCTGCATGAGCGACAGCAGGCTTTCCTGCATGCGCGCGCCACCCGAGGCGGCCACGCAGATGAAGGGGGTTTTGTTGTCGAGGGCCGCTTGAGCGCCGCGCGCAAAGCGCTCGCCCACCACCGAGCCCATCGAGCCACCCATGAATTCGAATTCGAAGCAGGCCAGCGTGGCGGGCACGCCGCGGATCGAGCCGCTCATGACGACCAGCGCGTCGCTTTCGCCCGTTGCCTTGACGGCCTCTTGCAGACGCTCGGGGTACTTGCGCGTGTCCTTGAACTTCAGGGTGTCGACCGAACGCGTGTTCTGGCCGATTTCAACGCGGCCTTCCATGTCCAGCAGCGAATCGATGCGGGCGCGAGCCCCGATCCGCATGTGGTGGTCGCACTTGGGGCAGACGTGGAGGTTGGCCGCCAGGTCTTCGCTATACAGCACCGATTCGCACGACGGGCATTTCACCCAAAGGCCTTCGGGCACGCGGCGGGCGCCGCTGTCGCTGGTTTTGTTGATGCGAGGCGGCAGGAGTTTATCGATCCAGCTCATTGAGTATTCATCCCGTTTGAGATCGCGACCCGGCCGCTCAGGCCGACGCGTTCTCTCGTTTTACTTGATCCAGCGCCTGCCGGATGGTGCGCAGCCAGCCGCTGGCGGCGGCGACTGCGGCGTCGGTTTGCTGGGCAGCCGGTGCGTTGGCGACCGCCTGCTCCATGGTTTCAATCAGTTTGCTGCCGATGACCACCGCATCGGCGGCGCGCGCCACGCGCTGGGCGCTTTCGGCGTCGCGGATGCCGAAGCCCACGCCAACCGGGATGTCGCGCACGTGGCGGCGGATCACGGCCACGCGGTCGGCGACGTCATCGGTGTTCAGCGAGCCCGCACCCGTCACGCCCTTGAGCGACACGTAGTACACATAACCGCGTGCCACGGCCGCGACAGCCTTGATGCGGTCTTCAGTGGAGGTGGGCGCCAAGAGGAAGATGGGCGCGATGCCGTGTTCGCCCAGGGTGGCGGCGAACTCGATGACTTCTTCGGGCGGGTAGTCCACGACCAGCACGCCGTCCACGCCGGCCTGCGCGGCACGGCTGGCGAATTCGGCCTGGCCCATGCGTTCGATGGGATTGGCGTAGCCCATCAGGACCACGGGCGTCGCGGTGTCGCGCCGGCGGAAGTCGGCCACCAGCTCCAGGACGCGGGCCAGGCCCACGCCTTGCGCGATGGCGCGGTCTGCGGCGCGCTGGATGACCGGGCCGTCGGCCATGGGGTCCGAGAACGGCACACCCAGTTCGATGACGTCGGCGCCGGCGTCAACCAGCGCGTGCATCAGCGGCACCGTAGCGGCGGGGGAAGGATCGCCGGCGGCGATGTAGGGAATCAGGGCCGCTGCGCGGCCGGATTCTGCGGTGCGCGCGAAAGCCGCGGCAATGCGATCGGTGCGGGTTGTCATGTTCAGAGCTCGATGCCGGCGCGTTCGGCGACGGTGTGCATGTCCTTGTCGCCGCGGCCAGACAGATTGACCAGGATGACGGCGTCGCGGGGCAGCGTGGCGGCCATCTTGACGGCCTGGGCGATGGCGTGCGACGACTCCAGCGCGGGCATGATGCCTTCGATGCGGCAGCAGTCGTGGAAGGCCTTCAGGGCTTCGTCGTCGGTGATGCCGACGTACTCGGCACGGGCCGAATCCTTGAGCCAGGCGTGTTCCGGACCGACGCCAGGATAGTCCAGGCCGGCCGAGACGGAATGCGTTTCTTGAACCTGGCCATCGGCGTTCTGCATGACGTAGGTGCGGTTGCCGTGCAGCACGCCCACCTGGCCCGCGGCCAGCGATGCGGCGTGCTTGCCGCTGTCCATGCCCTCGCCCGCGGCCTCGACGCCGATCAGGCGCACGTTTTCGTAGGGGATGTAGGGATGGAAGATGCCCATGGCATTGGAGCCGCCGCCCACCGCCGCCACGACGTAGTCGGGCTGGCGGCCGATGGCCTCGGGCATCTGCGTCAGGCATTCGTTGCCGATGACGGTCTGGAAGTCGCGAACCATACGGGGATAGGGGTCGGGACCCGCCACCGTGCCGATGATGTAGAACGTGTTTTCGATGTTGGTGACCCAGTCGCGCATGGCTTCGTTCAGCGCGTCCTTCAGGGTGCGCGAGCCGGAGTTCACGGGCACCACCGTAGCGCCCAGGAGCTTCATGCGGTAGACGTTGGAGGCCTGGCGGCGCACGTCTTCGCTGCCCATGTACACCACGCATTCCATGCCGTAGCGGGCCGCGACCGTGGCGGTGGCCACGCCGTGCTGGCCCGCGCCGGTTTCGGCGATGACGCGCGGCTTGCCCATGCGCTTGGCCAGGAGCGCCTGGCCAATGCAGTTGTTGACCTTGTGCGCGCCGGTGTGGTTCAGGTCTTCGCGCTTGAACCAGATCTGGGCGCCGCCCACGAGTTCAGACCAGCGCCGGGCATGGTAGACCGGGCTGGGCCGGCCCACGAAATGCTTGAGCTCGTAGTTGAACTCTTCCAGGAAGGCGGGATCGACCCGGTAACGGTCATAGGACGCGCGCAGGTCGTCGAGCGCGTGCATCAGCGTTTCCGCCACGAAAACACCGCCATAAGGCCCGAAATGGCCCTTGGCATCCGGAAAGTCGTAAGGTTTCACCAAAGCATCTCCCCCGGGATCGCGGCAGGCCAATGCCAGCCGCAAATCCGGTTTGCAACCCGGCATTTTACCTGACGCGGACGGCACCGGCGTGCCGCCCGCTGCCGGGCGCCCCGCTCGTCAGAGGGACTGGCCCATGCGGCGCAGGAAGGTTTCGCAGGCGGCCATCTGGTCCAGGGCCACGTATTCGTTGGGCTTGTGGGCCTGTTCGATATGGCCGGGGCCGCAGACCACCGTGGGGATGCCGATGCCCTGGAACAGGCCGGCTTCGGTGCCGTAGGCGACCTTGCGCGTGGCGCGGTCTTCGGTCAGGGCGCGCACCAACTGCGTGATGGCGGCTTCTTCCGAGGCTTCCAGCGCGGGCGCGGCGGCGCCGGTCTCGATCTCGATGGTGGCGCCGTCGAATTCGGCCTTCATCTTCGGCAGCAGCTCTTCGCGCACGTATTTTTCGACTTCCGCCTGGATGTCGTCCGGACGCATGCCCGGCAGGTTGCGGAATTCGTACGTGAATTCGCACAGCTCGGGAATGGTGTTGACCGCGATGCCGCCCCGGATCTGGTTGGTGGTCATCGTGGAGAACGGCACGTCGTAGAACTGGTCGTAGGGACCGTTGGCCTTGAAGCTGTCAGCCAGGTCGCGGATGCGGCAGATCAGGCGGGCGGCGTATTCGATGGCGTTGCAGCCGCGCGGCGTGAGCGACGAGTGGGCCGCCTTGCCGTGCACCTTGCAGCGGAAGAGGTTGATCCCCTTGTGAGCCACCACGACCTGCATGCCGGTGGGTTCACCCACCACGCAGCCCTCGGGGCGGATGCCGCGCTCGTGCAGGTCTGCCAGCATGTAAGGCGCGCCCGCGCAGCCGACTTCCTCGTCGTAGGAGAACGCCAGGTGGATCGGCTTCTTACGCGGCATGGCCAGGAATTCAGGCACCAGGGCCAGCGACCCGGCGATGAAGCCCTTCATGTCGCAGGCGCCGCGGCCATAGAGCAGGCCGTCTTCTTCGACGAGCTTGAACGGATCCGTGCTCCAGTCCTGACCATCCACGGGCACCACGTCGGTGTGGCCCGACAGGACGATGCCGCCCTGCTGGTTGCCGTCTTGCGCCGGCAGCGTGGCAAAGAGGTTGGCCTTGGTGCGCTCGGGGTTGTGCGCCAGCCATGCCTCGACGCCCTGGCCCTTGAGCCAGTCACGGACGGTTTCGATCAGGGCAAGATTGGAATTGCGGCTGGTGGTGTCAAAGCCAACCAGCGTTTCCAGCCAGGTGCGCGCGTTCATGTCACTACTCTCGTGGGGAAAAGACGCAGTGTAAAGCCAGGCGGCGGCCGCGTCCCGGACGCGCCCCATCTGGATGGCCGTATTCCGAAGGGCAAACTTCCGAACGACCGCTTTTCGGACGACGCGCAAGACGGCCGGGGCGGCACCGCCTAGAATGTCGCCCGGAAATTAAAGCCCCCAAGGAGATCCCGTGCAGCACAAAGCAGTCCCCACACGCAACATCGTGGCAGCGGTAATAGGCAACGCGCTCGAATGGTATGACTTCCTGGTGTTCGCGTTCATGACGCCGATCATCGCCAAACTGTTCTTTCCCACCGACCCCAGCGTCCCCGGCAGCGAACTGAACGCCATCCTGATGACCACCGCCATCTTCGGCGTGGGTTTCTTCATGCGCCCGGTAGGCGGCATCATCCTGGGCCTGTACGGCGACCGCAAGGGCCGCAAGGCCGCCATGGTGCTGGTGACCTCGCTGATGGCCGTGTCCATTGCGCTGATCACGGTGGCCCCGACCTACCACGCGGCCGGCATCCTGGCCCCGATCTTCATCCTGATCGCGCGCCTCCTGCAAGGCTTCTCGGCGGGCGGCGAGTTCGGCACGTCGACGGCGCTGCTGATCGAGATGGCGCCCAACGGCAAACGCGGCTTCTATGGCTCGTGGCAGATGGCAGGCCAGATGCTGGCCCTGTTGATCGGCGCGGCTTGCGGCACGCTCATCACCGAGTTCTTCACCGAGCAGCAGATTGCCGACTGGGCATGGCGCCTGCCCTTCGCCTTCGGCTTGGTGATTGTGCCGATCGCCATCTATATCCGCCGCAACGTCGACGAAACGGACGCCTTCAAGCAGATGAAGGAAGCCGACCGCCAGGCGGCCGAACGCGGTGAGGTCAAGCGCCTGTCGCTGGGCCAGATGCTGCGCACCCACACCCGCGAGACGCTGATCGGCGTGGGTCTTGTGGTGACGGCCACGGTGTCGATCTACATCACGTTCACGTATCTGGTCACCTATTCGACCAAGGTGCTGATGCTGCCGCTGAACCAGACCTTCCTGGTGCAGATGGCCGGCGCGGCGCTGATGGTGGTGCTGACCCCGTTCATGGGCGCCTGGTCCGACCGCATTGGCCGCCGTCCGCTCGTGATCGGCTCGCTGATCGGCTACCTGATCGTGCTGTACCCGCTGTACTTCTGGCTGTCGGACGCGCCGTCGATCGGCCGCCTGCTGACCGTGCAGGTCGTGGTTTGCATTTTCGTGTCGGCGTTCTTCGGCGTGTTCAGCACGGTGATGGCCGAGCTGTTCCCGGCGCGCGTGCGTTCCGTGGGCCTGTCGCTGGCCTACAACGTGGCCGTGATGATCTTCGGCGGCTTCGCACAGTTCATCGTGACCTGGCTGATCAAGACCACCGGCTCGCCCATGGCACCGGCGTACTACGTGATGTTTGGCGTGGCGCTGGGTCTGGTCGCGGCGTTCTACATGCGCGACCGCGCGCATGAAGAACTGGAGCACTGAGGCCTGACCCGCCGCGTGCTGCCGCCTGGCCTTCGCGCCAGCGGCGGCCGCGGGGAATGAACCGGCAGCGGTTCTCGCTGCCAGAAACTGCGCCTAACGGCGCATCGCCGACGACACGCCTGGCACTTCGGCCAGCGCATCCAGCGCGCGGGACAGCGATTCGCCGCCGCGCACCTCCACCGTGAACACCATATGGGCAAGCGACTGCTTGCTCTGCGTGTTCACGCCCACGACGTTCAGGCGCAACCGCGCAAACACTTCAGACAGGTCGCGCAATAGACCCGAGCGGTCATGCGCGCGCACGCTGATGTCCACCGGATAGAAGGTGTCGGCCGTTTCGCCCCACGCCACTTCGATGACGCGCTCGGGCTCGCGCGCGGCCAGCGCCAGATAGCTGTGGCAGTCGCGGCGATGGATGGACACGCCGCGCCCCCGTGTCACGAAGCCGGAGATCGCATCCGGCGGCGCCGGGCGGCAGCATCGGGCCAGCTGCGTCAGCAGCGACCCCACCCCCACCACCAGTACGCCGCTCTTGCCGCTTTTCTCGGCGCTGCCGGCGCTGGCGTGCCGCAAGGCGGCCGGCGTGGGTTCGACCGCGGGCGCCGGCTGCTGGAACACCGCGTCGATCTGGCGCAGGCTGAATTCTTCCTTGGCGGCGGCGACGTAAAGGTCGTCGGCCCGCGCAAAGCCCAGGTTCTGGGCCAGCTGTTCCAGATTGATGGCCGTCTTGCCCAGGCGCTGCAATTCCTTTTCGACAAGCGCCTGCCCCTGCGTGATGCGCTGCTGCAGTTCGATCGCGTTGAACCACATCCGCACCTTGGCGCGGGCGCGCGGGCTGGCCAGAAAACCGAGCTGGGGATTGAGCCAGTCGCGCGACGGGCCGCCGGACTTGGCGGAGATGATCTCCACGGTCTGGCCGGTGGACAGGTGCGTCTGCAGCGGCACCATCTGCCCATCGACGCGCGCGCCGCGGCAGCGGTGGCCCAGGTCGGTATGCAGGTGGTAGGCGAAATCCACCGGCGTGGCGCCGGCGGGCAGTTCGATCACGCGCGCCTGGGGCGTCAGCACGTAGATGCGTTCGTCGGTATGCGCCGGCGCCGTCACCGCGCCGCGGCTCTTGCCCGCGGCGCCTCGGCCCGTGGCGGGCTTGGCAGGCTCGGGCGGCGTGCTTTCGCCACCCTCGACATCGGTGTTCCAGGCCAGCAGCTGGCGCATCCATGCGAGCTGCCGGTCGTATTCGCTGGAGGCGGCGACCTGCCCGCCCTTGGCGCCCGCTTCCTTGTAGCGCCAATGCGCGGCCATCCCGTATTCGGCGAACTGGTGCATCTCGCGCGTGCGGATCTGCACTTCGAAGGGACGGCCGTCGTCGTCGGCCACCACCGTATGCAGCGACCGGTAGCCGTTGGGCTTGGGCCGCGAGATGTAGTCGTCGAACTCGTCGGACAGCGGCGTCCACATCTCGTGCACCATGCCCAGCGCCGTGTAGCAGGCGCGCACATCGTCGACGATGACGCGCAGCGCCCGCAGGTCGTACATCTGGGAAAAATCCAGGCGCTTGACGCGCATCTTGTTCCAGATGCTGTAAATGTGCTTAGGCCGGCCGCTGACCTCGGCGTCGATGCCGGTCTTGGCCAGCGCCTGCTGCAGGCGCGTGATGGCGCCCGCGATGAAGGCCTCGCGCTCGACCCGCTTTTCTTCGAGCAGGCGAGCGATGTGCTTGTACTTGTCGGGCTCGAGGAAACGGAAGGACAGGTCTTCCATTTCCCACTTGATCTGCCAGATGCCCAGCCGGTTGGCGAGCGGCGCGTACAGGTCCAGCGTTTCGCGGGCGAAGCTGGGCGAGCAAGGCGCCTTGCTTTCGGCGTGCCAGCGCAGCGTGCGCAGCCGGGACGCCAGGCGCATCAGCACGATGCGCAGGTCGGCCGCCATGGCCAGCAGCATCTTGCGCTGCATTTCCTTCTGCGAACCGCTTTCGGCCGAGGCATCGCTGGCCTGCCGGGCCACCACGCCCAGGCGCAGCAACGCGTAGGCGCCCTGCACCAGCCGCGCGATCTCCGCGCCGAAGGCGACCGCGATGGGGTCGTTGCGCAACGAGGGCGCGGGGGCCATCAGGTCGGTGGGCAGCGTGGCCAGGAGGGCGGCGGCGCGCGCGGCGGCATCGGTGTGCAAGGCCGCCAGGATACGGACGACGCCGGCGGCATGGCCGGCCAGCGGCTCGCCCGTCAGGGCGTTCTGGCCCTGGAAGCGAGGCTCGGCCCAGCAGGCAACCCGGTCCAGCAGCGCCAGGCCCTCGGCATCCAGGCCCGATCCGGCCTCCTGCCGCCAGGAAGCGTCAAATGGCGAAGGCGCATCGGGAACGGACGGGGCGGACATGACGGGGCGTAGCGCAGGTATCGGGTTGAATATTTCGACACTCTACACTAGGGTTCAGTCACCTTGAACACACTGCCGCATCCCGGCATATGGAAGGAACCAAAGCTTATGTTGCGCTGGCTGAAGGGCCGCGGCGCCCGCCCGTCCGAGGTCGCCGAGATGCAGGCCCGCATCCCGCCCGAACTCTGGCGGCAGGTGCTGGACACCTACCCGTTTCTGGCGGCGCTGACCGAAAGCGAAGCCGCCCAATTGCAAGCGCGCGCCGCCTGGCTGCTCGCCAGCAAGACGATCAATGGCGCGCAGGGGCTGGAGGTCTCGGACTTCATGCGGCTATCCATCGCCGCGCAGGCCTGCTTGCCCATCCTGAATCTCACGCCCGAGCTGTATGAGGGGTGGGACGAGATCATCGTGTATCCCGCGAGCTTTCGCATCCCCCGGACGCGCGAGGACGAGGACGGGGTGGTCCACGAGTACATCGAGGACGCCGCGGGCGAAGCCTGGGAAGGCGGGCCGCTGGTGCTGTCGTGGGAAGACACGCAGCTGTCCGAGGGGGGCTTCAATGTGGTGATCCACGAATTCGCTCACAAGCTGGACCTGCGTTCGGGCTTTGCGGACGGCATGCCGTCGCTGTCCGCGCATCCCGACATCAAGCCGCGCGCGTGGCGTCAGGTGCTGGAGGACAGCCTGGACCGCTTCATCGCGGCGGTCGACGCCGTGGAAGCGGCGATTCCGCACGACGTGGACCCTGAGAGCGAGGAAGCGGACGCCTGGTACGGCCAGTTGCCGATGGATCCCTACGCGGCCACGGACGAAGGCGAGTTCTTCGCGGTCAGTTCGGAACACTTCTTCGTGGATCCCTTTCCCATGCAGCAAGCGCTGCCCGAGTGGTATGCCATGCTGCGGGCCTATTACCGGCAGGATCCGCTGGAGCGGTTTGCATGAAGCAGTTGCTGATCGTCTGGCATTCGCGCACGGGCGCGGCCCAGCAGATGGCGCAGGCGCCGGCGCGCGGCGCGGCGTCGGCGGCCGCTGCCCTGGAGCAGCCGGACGATCTGCGCATCGAACTGCGGCGCGCGCAGGACGCCGATGCCGATGTCTTGCTGGCCAGCCAGGGGTTTCTCTTCAGCGCCCCCGAGAACCTAGCCAGCCTGAGCGGCGAGATGAAGGAGTTCTTCGACCGCAATTACTACGCGGTGCTGGACCGCATCCAGGGACTGCCCTATGCCGCCCTGATCAGCGCGGGCTGCGACGGCTCGGGCGCGGCCCGGCAGGTCGAACGCATCTGCACGGGCTGGCGGCTGACGGCGGTGGCGCCGGCCGTCATCGTAAACATGGGCGCGCAGACGGCGGAGCAGATCCTGGCGGCCAAGACGGTGCCGACTGCGGATCTGGCGCGCTGCGAGGAACAGGGCGGCCTGCTGGCCGGGATGATGCTGATGGGCGCGTGAGGCGGCGTTCTTCACTGCCGGTGTCTGACACCAGAGCCAAAAAAAGCCCTCGGCTCACGCCAGAGGGCTTTTTCACAAGGCTAGCCGCAGCCGGCCCTGACCGTGCATCAAAGCGCGGCCGTCACCACGATCTCGACCTTGTAGTCGGGGTTGGCAAGGCGGGCTTCAACGGTGGCGCGGGGGGGCGAGTTGCCGTCGGCGACCCATGCATCCCAGGCCTTGTTCATGCCGTCGAATTCCTTCATGTTGGCCACGTAGATCTGGGCCATCAGGATCTTGGTCTTGTCGGTGCCGGCTTCGGCCAGCAGGCGGTCGATCGTGGCGAGCACTTGCTCGGTCTGGCCGGTGATGTCCAGCGTGGCATCGTCCGGCACCTGGCCTGCCAGGTAGGCCACGCCGTTGTACACGGCCATGTCCGACAGGCGCTTGGTCACGTGAAAGCGCTTGATGCTGCTCATGAGAATTCCCCTAGAGTCGAGTGGTTTGGGTGGAACTGGGCAAATTGCCCGCGTGCGGCGCGCGGGCGTCGTCAGGCGGGCGGCAATTGGAAAACCTGGCGCAGATAGGCCAGGTAGGCGGGATCGTCGCACATCGTCTTCTCGGGCGCATCCGACACCTTCGCCACCGGCTGACCATTGCAGCGGACCATCTTCATGACGATCTGCAGCGGTTCGTGGCCGAGGTCGTTGGTGAGGTTGGTGCCGATGCCGAAGGACACTTTGCAGCGCCCCGAGAACTGGCGCGCCAGCTCGATGGCGCGCGGGAAGGTCAGCGAATCCGAGAACACCAGGGTCTTGGCGCGCGGATCCACGCGGTTCTTGCGGTAGTGCTCGAGGAGACGCTCGCCCCAGATGAAGGGATCGCCGGAATCGTGGCGCGCGCCATCAAAGAGCTTGCAGAAATACATGTCGAAGTCGCGCAGGAACGCATCCATGCCGTAAACGTCGGACAGCGCGATGCCGAGGTCGCCGCGGTATTCCTTGGCCCACACTTCCAGTGCGAACACCTGCGAATCGCGCAGGCGCGGACCGAGCGCCTGGCAGGCCTGCAGGTATTCGTGGCCCATGGTGCCCAGCGGCAGCACGTCGTGCTCTTTGGCGAGCAGCACGTTGCTGGACCCCGCGAAATGCGGCCCCATCTCGGCTTTCAGGGTGGTGACGATCTCTTCGTGCCAGGCCTTGGAGAAGCGGCGCCGCGTGCCGTATTCGGCCACGCGGAAGTCGGCCAGCGCGGGATCATCCAGCACGAGGTGCATCTTGGACTGCAGGCGTTTGCGGCCTTCTTCCCAGTCCGGATGCTTGCGCGTGTTGCGGAAATAGACCTCGTTGACGATCGCCAGCACGGGGATTTCGAACAGGATCGTGTGCAGCCACGGGCCCTTGACCTCGATGCTGATTTCACCGGGTCCCTCGCCTTCGCTGATGTGGATGCAGCGTTCGGGCATGTGGAACAGACGAAGGAAATCAACAAAGTCGCTTTTGATAAAGCGCAAGTTGCCCAGATATTTAAGTTCGTCGTCCGTGAAGCGCAATTGGCACAGCTGATGCACTTCCTGGCGGATTTCGTCCATATAGGGGCGCAAATCCACGCCCTTCGTACGGCATTTGTACCGGTACTCGACCTGGGCAGCGGGGAAATGATGCAGCACCACTTGCATCATGCTGAATTTATACAGGTCGGTGTCGAGCAGCGAAGTAATAATCATGATTGCGCGTTTCGTTTCGCGACACCATAGCATGAAGAACAGGGGCTTCGGCACGAAGTGCCACGCTGTCAATACGGGTATTGCCGACACATCCGCGCGGCATTGGGTAAAATCCGCCCATTAAGACACATCTGCCGCCGAGCCCCGGAGTTCCTGAATGACCCACGTAGTCACCGAAAACTGTATCAAGTGCAAGTACACCGATTGCGTCGACGTGTGCCCGGTGGACTGTTTTCGTGAGGGTCCGAACTTCCTCGTGATCGACCCGGACGAATGCATCGACTGTGCGGTCTGCATCCCCGAATGCCCCGCCAACGCGATCTACGCCGAAGAAGACGTGCCGCAGGACCAACTCAATTTCATCGCGCTGAATGCCGAACTCTCTCCGGAGTTCGCCAGCATCAGCCGTGCCAAGAAGCCCCTGCCCGACGCCGACGACTGGAACGGCAAGCAGGACAAGCTGCAATACCTGGAAAAGTAATCCACGGGCGCCGGCCAGACCGGCGCTTTCGTGCGATGTCCCGATGACCGACGACTCCAAATACACGCGCCAGACCATCACCAGCGTCCACACCTGGGTGCCGGACAAACTGTTCTCCGTGCGCGTGACGCGGGACGAAGCCTTCACGTTCCTGCCGGGCCAGTTCGCCCGGGTCGGCCTGCCCGGCGCTGAAAACCCCGATGGTCCGCCCACCATCTGGCGCGCCTACTCCATGGTGTCGGCCCCGCATGAGCCGGGCCTGGAGTTCTATTCAATCGTCGTCCCCGAAGGTCTGTTCAGCCCGCGCATGGCGCGTTTGCAGCCCGGCGACGCGCTTTACGTCGAAAAAGCCCCCTACGGCTTTCTGACGCTGGAACGCTTTGCGCCCGGCGGCGACCTGTGGCTGCTTGCCTCGGGCACCGGCCTGTCGGCCTACCTGTCCATCCTGCGCGACCCCGCCGTCTGGCGCGCCTACCACCGCATCATCCTGGTGCACGGCGTGCGCACCGCCGCCGAACTCGCCTACCACGACGAAATCGACGGCTGGCGCCGCGATCCGGCCCTGGCCGACGTCTTTGCCGCCGACCCTGGCAAGCTCGTCTACCTGCCCATCGCCACCCGCGAAGCCGTGCCCGGCATGCCGCAAGCGCGCATCACCACGCTGATCGCCGACGGCCGCCTGGAGCAGCTAGCCGGCCAACCGCTGGATCCAGAGACCGCCAAGGTCATGCTGTGCGGCAACCCCGCCATGCTGGCAGAGGCACGCAAATTGCTGGGTGATCGTGGGTTCAAGCCCGGACGCCGCGGCATTCCGGGCAACCTGGCAGTCGAAAACTACTGGTGATCCGCCCCCGCGTGGCGTAGTCCGTAAATCCACCATTTGGTATCACCGCAAGGCATTAACGCGGCCCTAAACTGGTGCGTAACATATGACGGGTCGCTTTTTAGCAACAAAACAGGGCAGTTTGCCGGACATTCTTCAGGCTGATTGGAAATATCGTTACGCCCCGGAGCAATAATCGGGGCACACGCTCGACCCAGAAGGACTTCCCCGAAATGCTGTACCAATTGCACGAAATGCAGCGCGCTTTCCTGACTCCGTTCGCTGCATTCACGGACGCCGGTTCTCAGCTGTTCTCCAGCCCCTACAGCCCGCTCGCCTATACCCCGATCTCCCGCCAGATGGCCGCCGGGTACGAGCTGATGACCCGTATCGGCAAGGAATACCAGAAGCCCGCCTGGAATCTGCCCACCACCCAGATCGGCGGCAAGTCCGCCCGCGTGATCGAAGCCGTGGCCCTGGACAAGCCGTTCTGCCGCCTGGTGCACTTCCAGCGCGACGTGCGCCTGGCCGGTAAGAACGATCCCAAGGTGCTTTTGGTCGCCCCGCTCTCCGGGCACCACGCCACCCTGCTGCGCGACACCGTGCGCGCCCTGCTGCCCAACCACGATGTCTATGTGACCGACTGGGTCGACGCGCGCATGGTGCCGCTGGCGGCCGGTCCGTTCCATCTGAACGACTACGTGCGCTACGTGCAGGACTTCATCCGCCATCTGGGCCCGGACGTGCACGTCATTTCCGTCTGCCAGCCCACGGTGCCGGTGCTGGCCGCCGTGTCGCTGATGGCGTCGGCCAACGATCCCTGCCAGCCGCGCAGCATGGTGATGATGGGTGGCCCCATCGACCCGCGCCAGTCGCCCACGCAGGTCAATCGCCTGGCCACCACCAAGCCCTATTCGTGGTTCGAGAATCAGGTGATCCACCCCGTGCCGCCCCGCTATCCGGGCGCCGGCCGCCGCGTGTATCCGGGGTTCCTGCAGCACGCGGGATTCATGGCCATGAATCCCGACCGCCACATGAAGTCGCACTACGATTTCTACCTGGACCTGCTGCGTGGCGACGACAGCGATGCCGAAGCGCATCGCCGCTTCTACGACGAATACAACGCCGTGCTGGACATGCCGGCCGAGTTCTACCTGGACACGATCCGCATGGTGTTCCAGGACTTCGATCTGCCCAATGGCACGTGGGAAGTCGACGGCAAGGTGGTGCGCCCAGCCGACATCAAGAGCGTCGCGCTGTTCACCATCGAAGGCGAACTGGACGACATTTCCGGCCAGGGCCAGACGCGCGCCGCGATCAAGCTGTGCAAGAACATTCCGGCCGACCGCAAGTCGCACTACACCGCGCCGAACTGCGGCCACTACGGCATTTTCTCGGGCCGCCGGTGGCGCGAAATGATCTGTCCTAAAATTGCCGAGTTCATCCGGCAATCGGCTTGACGACGGCCCCGCGCCGGCCGCCGGCAACCTGATCCGTACCCCGGGGCCCCAGCGGCCCCTTTTCATTACTGGCTTTACATGTCCTGTCGCTCATTAGCCGACCGCGTTGACGCCTTGCTGCCTCAGACGCAATGCACCAAATGCGGTTACGACGGCTGCCGGCCGTATGCCGACGCCATCGCCGAGGGCGCCGCGCCGATCAACCGCTGCCCGCCCGGCGGCGACGACGGCGTCGCCGCACTGGCCGCGCTGCTCGGCACGCCTCTCCTGCCGCTGGATCTGTC
>NZ_DIEJ01000009.1:0-4620 GCF_002418565.1 Achromobacter sp. UBA5777
GGGCGAATCGCCGGGCGCGTGCGCCTGCAAGCGCACGCTGCCTTCCAGGACTTCGCTATGGACGCCTTGCGCGCTGCTCTGCACGCGGAATCGCGTGCCGCGCACACCCGTTACGGCGACCGGCGTGCGGATCTCGAAACGGCCTACGCCCTGGCCCGCTGGCGCAACGCTGGATTCCACGCTGCCGCGCCGCACATTGATCACCGAATCCGTCAGCGCTGTGCCTTCGAACTGGCGCAGGCGTGTGAGGTCCACCGCGCCATTGGACGGCAGCGTGAGCCGTGACCCGTCGGCAAGCTGCAGCGTGACGAAGCCGTTGGGGGCGGTTTCCAGCGTGCTGCCTTCGGACACCGGCGTTCCGGGCTGCACGGCCTTGCCATTCAGGCTGGCCTGGCCGCTGACGTGCACGACCTGCGCCTGCGCGTCGCGCACCGGAATCATCGCCAGCGGGATGTGCAGTTCCAACCCGATGGGCAGCAGTTCCGGGGTGACGACCTTGTTGAGCGTTTGCAACCGGTTCCAGTTGGCCTGGTTGCGCGTGTACTGCGTGGCCAGTTCGATCAGTGTCTCGCCTTGGCGCACGCGATGGATGAAGTCGTCGCCCAATGCGCCGGCGGGCTGGCTGTGCACGGGGGCGGCCAGCGTCATGCAGGAAGCCAGGGCAAGCAAAGAAAGCGCGCGGAAGCGGCTCATGGCAAACGATTCTCCAGGGATTCGGGCGACGCCGTTACGGCGAGAGGTTCTGGCCGTCGTCGGACGGGCTGACCAGTTCGAGCCGGTAGCCAAGCGCATAAGAGGAGGTCAGGCGCACGCCGTGCTGCGGACGGAGCTGCAGCTTCTGCCGGATGTTCGACAGGTGCGTGTCCAACGTGCGCGAGGTGGCGGGGATTTCGCGGTTCCAGACGCACTCGGCGAGCACGTCGCGCGACATGAGCCGGCCGACATTGCGAAAGAACAGCAGCGCCAGCTCGAATTCCTTCGGGGCCAGCGAAATCGCGACGTCGTCCAGTGAAATGGCGCGCGCCGCGGGATCGACGCGATACCGCGCGACTTCAATGGTCTGGTCGACGGGCTCGGCGATCTGGCTTCGGCGCAGCAGCGCCGCGACCCGTGCCAGAAGCTCCAGGGGACGCATCGGCTTGACGATGTAGTCGTCCGCGCCTGCACGCAGGCCTTCGACCAGATCATCCTCGGCCGACCGGTTGGTCAGGAATATCACAGGAATGCGGGCGCCGATGTGGGTGCGCAGCCAGCGGACGACGTCGTCGCCGTCGATGTCGGGCAGGTGCCAGTCCAGCAGCACCAGGTCATACGCTTCAGTGCGAAGGGCGGCGAGCAGATCCCGGCTCTGGTGATAGCTGGTGCAAGCATACCCGGCGGCGGTCAAAACTTGCTGGATGCGCCGCGCCTGGTCCAGGTCGTCTTCCAGCGACGCGATTTTCATTAGACGAGTTCTCGCGAAAGTTGGCTGCGCAGGCGCGCGTGTGGCGACCTAGCAAAACGATGGGGGATTTATGTAAACGAATGATAACTCGGGAAAACCCTTCGGCGGCTACGTTATGGCAAGAACTGTCAAACATTGCAAAGTTGACGAATCTTGACTGGAGTTGTTGCGTACGCGGACGCCAAACTGTTCCAACGATGTCACCAGCCGCGACACAGCAGGCGGTGCAAGGGGAGGGAATGCAGACCGGAACAGATATGAATCAATTGCGCATACTTGTGATGTCACCGGACGAAACCGTACGCGGTTCGTCCGTGTCCACGCTGTTGCAGGCGGGCATCTCGGCCCGCGGGNNGCTCGACCTCGTTGGAATTATTCGGCCTGCTCAGCAGCGGCCACCACGACGCCGTGGTTCTGGACATCGGCGCGTCGGGCGAAATCGGCTACGCCCTCATTGCGCGGCTGCACGGCTCCGCGCCGCTGGGCATCGTGGTTGTGGGCAAGGGCATGCCCGTGGACAGCCGCCTGCGCTGCCTGCAGAGCGGCGCCGATGCCTGCCTGCCCGATCCCCAGGATCCTCGCGAACTCGTCTGCATCTTGCTGGCGCTGGCGCGCCGCCNNACCGCAGGACGCGGGCAGCGGCCGCTGGGAGCTCCACGACCAAGGCTGGACGCTGGCTGCTCCGACGGGCGTCACGCTGTCGCTGTCCGCCAACGAGCGCCTTATCGTTCGCGCCCTGCTGAACGTGGCGGGAAAAGCGGTGGATCGCGAAGCCCTCGGGAACGAATTGCAGGTGGAAGGGGGCGCTGCGCGTGCCAGCAGCGCGCGCAGCATCGATGTCATTGTCAGCCGACTGCGGCGCAAGGCCGAACAGGCGGGCGTGGTGTTGCCCATCCGCACGGTATACGGCAGCGGCTATCTTTTTACAGACCGCTAAACGCGCACGCTGTACACTTCGCGGACCAACGCCAGAGGGCAGGGATCGCCCGCATATGGCGTCCCGCAGAGCGACCATTACGGTCCAAGATCTGCCCGCTACGTGACCCCATTTTTCGCCAGCGGCGGTCAAATGCCCCGCTTTTCGCGCCAACTCGCCGCTGCGGGGCACTTACAAAAAACTTTGACAGTAGCCCTTGATCTCAGTTATGCTAAAGGGCTTACTGCTTTATTTCGCGCGCAAAATCCGCACGCTCAGGCAGACAGTTCAGGATCAAGGCCCAAAGGCGCGTCACGAACCTTTGACTTTGGCCCAGCTAGCACCAACTGTTTTTCTGGCTGCACCCGATTTTGTGCGTTTGTCATGGTTTGTTGGCAAGCCCGCTCTTTTACGTATTTGAACGTTTGAGGCGGTTTTGCGCGAACTGCCTTCTCCGAAAGCTCACCCGCTCCAGGAGACGAGTACGTAAGTACTTACCAGTGGTACGTAAAAGGGATTTCAAAGGTCATGCCTACCATTAGCCAACTCGTGCGCAAGCCGCGCGAAGTCAGCATCATCAAAAGCAAGAGCCCCGCGCTCGAAAACTGCCCGCAACGCCGCGGCGTGTGCACTCGCGTGTACACCACCACCCCCAAGAAGCCGAACTCCGCTCTGCGTAAGGTTGCCAAAGTGCGTCTGACCAACGGTTACGAAGTCATTTCGTACATCGGCGGTGAAGGCCACAACCTGCAAGAGCACTCGGTGGTTCTGGTGCGTGGCGGCCGTGTGAAGGACTTGCCCGGTGTGCGTTATCACATCGTGCGCGGTTCCCTTGACCTGCAAGGCGTCAAGGACCGTAAGCAAGCCCGCTCGAAGTACGGCGCCAAGCGCCCGAAGAAGGCTTAATAGCAAGTCGGCAGTACCCCCACGTGACGGAAGTCCGTCACCCGGGAAGTGCGACCGCGCCGTCCAGATGATGGGAAGGTGCGCGGCACGTAAGGGGTCGTCCCAATGGACGGCCATGGCCGTGTAATGAAACACGGTTCAACTGAACAGACACAAGGAAGCAACAATGCCCCGTCGTCGCGAAGTACCCAAGCGCGAGATTCTGCCCGATCCCAAGTTCGGCAGCGTCGAGCTCGCCAAGTTCATGAACGTCGTCATGCTGGACGGCAAGAAGGCCGTCGCCGAGCGCATCGTTTACGGCGCCCTCGAGCAAGTCGCCACCAAGACCGGCAAAGAGCCGATCGAGGTTTTCAGCCTGGCGATCAACAACATCAAGCCGATCGTCGAAGTCAAGAGCCGCCGCGTTGGCGGTGCCAACTACCAAGTGCCGGTTGAAGTGCGCCCCGTGCGCCGCCTGGCCCTGGCTATGCGTTGGCTCCGTGAAGCCGCCAAGAAGCGTGGCGAGAAGTCGATGGATCTGCGTCTTGCTGGCGAACTGATCGACGCCTCCGAAGGTCGTGGCGCCGCGATGAAGAAGCGCGAAGACACGCACAAGATGGCAGAGGCCAACAAGGCCTTCAGCCATTTCCGCTGGTAATTTAAGGACTAATCCACCATGGCCCGCAAAACCCCGATCGAGCGCTATCGCAACATTGGTATCTCTGCGCACATCGATGCAGGGAAGACCACCACGACCGAACGTATCCTGTTCTACACCGGCGTCAATCACAAGATTGGCGAAGTGCATGATGGCGCAGCCACCATGGACTGGATGGAGCAAGAGCAAGAGCGTGGCATCACCATTACGTCGGCTGCTACGACGGCGTTTTGGCGTGGCATGGCCGGCAACTACCCCGAGCACCGCATCAACATCATCGACACCCCGGGACACGTGGACTTCACCATCGAGGTGGAACGTTCCATGCGCGTCCTGGACGGTGCTTGCATGGTCTACTGCGCGGTGGGCGGTGTTCAGCCCCAGTCCGAAACCGTGTGGCGCCAAGCCAACAAGTACGGCGTGCCGNNCAACAAGATGGACCGCACCGGCGCCAACTTCTTCAAGGTCTATGACCAGCTGAAGAACCGCCTGCGCGCCAATCCCGTGCCGATCGTCATTCCCATCGGCGCCGAAGACACGTTCCAAGGCGTGGTCGACCTGGTCAAGATGAAGGCGATCATTTGGGACGAAGCCAGCCAAGGCACCAAGTTCGACTACAAGGACGTTCCGGCCGAGCTGGAAGGTCTGGCGAACGAATGGCGTGAAAAGCTGGTTGAAGCCGCCGCTGAGTCGTCGGAAGAGCTGATGAACAAGTAC
>NZ_DIEJ01000014.1:0-8884 GCF_002418565.1 Achromobacter sp. UBA5777
GGGCTTCGGCGCGCTGGCGGCCGGCGGCGGTCTTGCCGCCGTTGCGCAGCAGGCCAGCGCCGCGTCCACGGCAATGTCCGGCGCGTCCACGCTCCTGTCAGGCGGCGTCAGCGCCAACGTCGGCGCCGCCATCGTGCCGGTCATGACGCAGGCGCTGAACGCCGCCGGCGACCGCGCGGCCGCGCTGGGGTCCGCCGTCGACACGCTGTTCACGCTGCCCGACGTCAAGCAGGCCAACATCCCCGCCGTCGCGGGCGCCATCCTCAGCATGCCGGGGCTGTCGTCCTCGTCGGTGCCCGGCGTGATCGGCGCCATCCTGCAATCGCCCACGCTGGCCACGGAAACGCTGCCGAAGGTGGCCGAGGTGCTGATGAAGATCCCGGGGGTGGCGGAATCGCCGCTGCCCCAGATCGCCCGCGATGTGCTGGACACGATCGGCCTGGGTCCGGTCGCACGCACGCAAGGCACCAACCTGCCTGGCGGCATGCCTCCGATGGGCGACGCCGGCCGCGTGGTCCCGAGCGCATCCACCTATCGCGGCCGTCAGGACGGCGCGCGCCTGCAATACGTGAACCTGGAACGCGCCGACGAACGCTGGAACGATGGCAACGCGCTCACCACCACCGAGCGGCAGACCCGGCGCCCCCGCATCCACGTGGAATTCAACCGCCCGGGCGCGCACCGCTTCACCATCACCGTCAAGCCGGATACCGGGAACATCACGTACTCCAGCCGCGAACGCGGCCGCCGCGCCAGCTACCAGGAACCGCACACCAACCCGCGCAGCTACGTCACGGACGCTGACGGCACCCGCATCGTCGATGACATCGACCTGCCCGCCGCCGGCCGGAACGTCTATCTGTTCGAAGTGCGCGACGAACGCGGCCAGCTCATCAAGACCGAACGCGTCGAGACCGCACGCCGGCTGTACGTGCAGGAAGTCATGTGCATGAGCACCCGGCCGGCCAACCATCTGGCCGACGTGACGCCCGTCACCGCAGAGTTCGCGCTGCACGGCATCGACATGATCCAGCTGCCGCGCCTGCAATTCCGTGGCCGCTCTGCAGTGGACGCGGCAGACCACGTGGACTCGCAGCAGGCCATCATGGACGCCGTGCGCCGCGTGTACGCCACCTCGCCCGGCAAACAGCGCGAGCCCTACACGCTGGTGGTGTGCCACGTGGACCGGCTGGCGGCGCCCGGCACCAGCGGCGACATGCGCCTGCCCGTGCCGGCCGGACCGGGCGGCCGCGTGATGACGGTGCCCATCGTCAACGACGACCGCACGCTGGCCAGCCTCTGGTACGAGTTCGACGACAGCGACGACTGGCTCGTCCACGCCCGCTACATCTACACCGACGCGTCTGGCGCGGAACGGTCCATTCCCATCCCGCGCCACCTGATGACGCCGCTGCCCGAAAGCTCGGGCGCCGTCTTCTCCGTGAGGGTCGACCTGACCCAGATCTCGTCCACGCCCCTGAACGGCGTGCTCAACATCCAGTTCAACACGGTGGCCGCCAGCTACGCGGGTCTGGCCATCACCGGCACCAACCTGCTGTTCGTGTCCACGCTGGATCCCTACGTCCCCAACTCGCAGGCGTACCTGACGGAAACGCTGGCCCACGAAATGGGTCACCTGCTCGGCATGGTGCCCAGCGGCCCCGATTGGCCCGGCCTGCGCGACGAAGACCCATCGGCCGACGATTCCAAGCTGGATCCGCCGCAGCACTTCTACTACAACATGGGGGGACACTGCTACTTTGGCCTGCCCAACCGGAATGGCCAGTACAGCAGTGAGATCGGGCAATGCGTGATGTACGGCATCACCTGCGCCAACATCCACTTCTGCCCCAGTTGCAGCAAGGCCGTGCGCAAGGTGGACTGCTCGGAAGGCTGGACCTCATTCTGACGATGCCCCCCTGATCCCCTTCGCTCTCTGACACGACATCGACATGCCCATCATGACTACCGACTGGATCGAGCCCGCCTCCTTTGCCTCGGTGCCCACGCACTCGCAGCAGGAGCACGCCTGCATGCCGCCGCTGCAAGGCTACGACGCGCAGATGCGCATCGCCGCGCCCTCTCGCGTGAAGATTCGCGACGGCAGCACTCTGACGATTCCCATCTGCGCACGCGGCATCCTGCCCGTGATCGACAACCCGCAACTGCCGCGCTTCGTGGCGAAGGACACGCAAACCGGCAAGGTCTACCGCGGCGTCGCGTTCAACTACGTGCGTCCCAAGCTGCCCAATGTCTCGGTGGACCCGCGGGAAGGCGGTCCGCGTCCCCCGAAAATGGCCTTGCCGCCGGGCATGACCGTGGAAACACGGTTCACCACCGACATGGCCGGCGTGCTGCATTTGCCGGCCACGCCGGCCACGTACGAGGTCTACATCGAGGCCGAGGACGTGAAATCGAACATGGTGACGATCGAGGTCGAAGACGGCAAGAAGTGAACCTCGGTAAGAAGTGAACCTCGACCAGAAGTGAAAGCCGGCAAGAAGTGAAAGCCGGCCGGACCCAAGAACCTGCCGGATAGAGAAACCGGCCATACGAACAAAGACGGCCCTGCTCTGCAGGGCCGTCTTTCCATCACCACCACGCCGCCGTTCAGGGCCGCGCAGGCGTCATCTGCCGGATGTTCTGCTCGTTGCGCGCGGCCATTGCCTCCATCTTTTCAGCGTTCTGCATATCCTTGGCGCGCTGATCCATCTCGGCCTTCGCATCGGTCTTGCCGAACACATCCTTGTCGCGCACACGGAAATACATCCGGGTGCTGGCCAGCAGATGGTCAGGCCAACTGCTCAGCATCGCGTCATGCACCAGCCAGTCGAACAGCGTCATGACCTTGGGCGGCAACTGCGTCTTGCGATCGCGCGCGTCGCGCCAGGCGGTCAGCAGTCGCTGCTGCATCGCGCGATCGGCCTTCATATCGGCAAACGGGTCCGGCAGCGACTGAACATAATCGGCGTCGCCAGGCTTTCTGCCAAGGCGCATGTTTTCCATGGCGATCGCATCCTGCTCCCACCTTTCCATGGTGCGAAGCTGCTCGGGGTGGTTGCGTTCCATGTCCTGCCGCCGCTGCTCCGTCGCCGCATCCTGGCGCTCGGCTTCTTCCAGGCCCTTGTACTCTTCTTCCAGGCGCTCCCACAGCGGCAGGAAGCGCTGCGGCGGCGCTTCGCCGCGGCTGGCATTGGCGCGCTCGCGGCGCTCGTTGGCAAGTGCTTCCAGTTCCCGCGCACGCGCCGTGGTCTCGGGCTTGGCAAGCTCCTCGCGCGAAAGCATGCTCAAACGCCTGCGCTCTTCTGCGAGCTCCTGCTCCGGCGTGAAGAAGTCCCGGTCCTGGATCCACGCTTCCGCGGGGTCCGACATCCCGGCGCGAAACACGGGGTCCTGATAACGCACCGCCAGCCAGCGCAGGAAAACTTCCATGTGCGGCGCGAAATCGCAGCCGGGTTCGTATTTGACGATCTCCCGGTAGGCGTCGACCAGTTCCTGGACGTGATAGGTCTGGCCTTCGTCTTCGATCGAGCCGGCCAGGCTCAGCATCCGATAGAGGACCGGATCCCGGGACGCCAGGCTTTCCATGCTGTACAACGCGGCGCCGTTAGCGAGAGCCAGGTTCATCATCTCGCGCAAAGGAACCCGGGATAGCGACGCGCGCGTGCCCAGCGAGCCCTCGGGGGCCACGCCCGTTACATCCCCGCTCGACCCCGGATAGAGATATTGCAGGCCTCGGGTCTTTTCCAGGGAATCCAGCCGCTGATTGCGGCGCAGCTCGTGCGCCGCAGCAAAATGCACGGCCTTCTCCACCGCTGCGGGTACGGTCAGCGTGCGGTCCTTGTGCGTCTGTTTGATCAGGTCCGTGAAGGGAATGACCTCAAGGAACCAGTTTTCTTCCATGATGGAAGCGACGCTGTCGAACAGCCCGAGGAATCGGATGACGATCTTCGCGTCCGGCGCACCATCCTTTCCTACGATGACCAGGTCCGTGTCGTGGCGGCGCTTGTACTTCTTGACGATATCGTTGACGAATTGCTTGGCAATGACCCCGCCGCGATCCGCGCCAAACACGCAGATCTCGATACGCACGACTTTTTCCGTGCCCGCGTTTGACTTCTGATAGGCTTCCTCGAACTGACGCCTGGCCGCATCCAGGCGCGTGTCGACACCGGTTCCCATCAATTCGGCGACGGCGGCATTGTCCCGCACGACCGGCACGCCCTCCAGCAACGTGGCTTTGGCGGCGTTCTTTCCCGCAGTCCAGGCAACCTTCAATGGGTTTTTCTTGAAATCCGACCAGAAGCCGCGAACAGTGGCTTTTGCGCGATTGCGGATTCGCTCTGGGTCCAGGGCATTCCAGATTCTTACCGTCTTCTCAGGAAGCGACTGGACGTCTTTGACGACGTCCTTGTACGCCTTCACCATGGGGTGAAAAGACCCATCCTTGATGGATTGCTTGACAGCCGACTTTGCGCGTCCTGCGGCATCCACATCGGGCACTTCATCGAGACGCGTGATGTTCTTTGCCGCGTCCTGCGCACTGGAGATCGCCTTGTCGGCCACTTTCCCGCCTGCAATCGTCAGCGCGCGAACCACGACGTCAGCCTTTGCGCTCTCGTTAAGCTCGACGCCAAGGCCGGAATAGTAGAACGGAAACCAGTGCTGCTTGTTCGGCCTGTTCTCATCGTCTTCGCTGAAGTGGGCCATCCACAGCCGGCTCACGTTCGACAGGAACGTCGGATTCGCCTCATCGATATCCTTGTTCCGCCCAAAGCCATCGAAGAAGAATCCCATACGCAACGTGAGACCGCATTCGGTGCAGGAATCCTTGGGGTAGGCAGCCTCATTGGCCGCCATGGCCTTCAGGACTGAAGCGGGAGTCCTGTCGACGTCAGGAATCTGATCACTGGACATTCTTCTCTCCAGGAGGCGTGCCGGACGCCTTGATCTGCGAAATCTTTTCGCCCGGCAGGGAAAACACGGCGCGGCCGAAGTCACCCGGCTTGCGATTTGGATCTTTCAAGAGTTTTTCGATCTCGGCATGCTTGTCGAAATCCGAGGCCACGACGAAGTAGAGATACATGTAGCCGCGCATGTCCTCGGGGTCTTCAATGCGATACCGCGTCCAGGCCTGCCTGGTGACCTTTGCGAGAACATGCTTCAACTGGGTCGCGTTCTCGTATCCGGCCAAATCGGCGCCGTACTTCCCGTATAACCAACGCGTGGTTTCCACGATCGGAATTCTGACTTGTCCCGTCAGATTGCGACTCAACGCGAGCTCCATATGCTCGTCAGGATAGATGTGCAATTCCAGATAAAGCGTGCCATCGCCATCGGGCACCTTGGTGGCGGGAAAATGCACCTGTGTTTCCTTCTTGAACATCAAATCGTCGAACTTGTCGTCCAACAGATGTTTGCGCAGCAACTCAGGGTCTCCTCCGCGCCACTTCACCGTAAAGTCGGTCCCTTTGAATGTGTAGCAGCAGGAAACCCGTCCCTCGCCGCCACCCGGCACCAACGTACTGGAACTGACCACGTTGCCCGACTTGTCACTGAGCCGAACCGGCTCCAGATTCCAGGGCGTGTAGTTGTACGCGATGAAGCTGACGCCCTGGTATGTGGGTTCGCCATTGCACCCCGCCAACAGGCCCAGCCACAGCAGTACCCCGATCAAACCCTTACGCATTCATTGCTCCCGAGTTGTTCCGCCATACCCACTTCCGGCATTCTTATCTCCACGTAGTGCACCCGCCGCCTTCAACTGCGCGATCTTCTCTGCTGGCAACGACATCACCGTGTTGCCAAATGCGCCAGGCTTTCGGGCCGGGTCCTTCAAGAGCGCGGCAATCTGCGCGTCCTTGTCGAAGTTCGAGGCCACGATGAAATGGAGATACATGTACGCGCGCAAGTCCTGCGCGTCTTCAAGCCGATAAGACATCCACGCCTGTTTGGTGACCCTGGCAACGTCGTTGGTCAGATAACCTGCACTCTCGTACCCCACCAGCTCATCACGGTATTTCCCATACAACCAGCGAGCGGTATCGACGATTGGAATTCTGACTTGCCCGCGCAACTTGCGGCTCAAGGCAAGTTCCATGTGTTCATCCGGATAGATGTGCAACTCCAGAATCAGCGTTCCATTCCCTTCGGGCACTTTCGTGGCGGGGAAATGCACTGTCGTTTCCTTCTTGAAGATCACCTCGTCGAACTTGCCATCAAACAGGTGTTTTCGGAGCAGGTCGGGATCGCCTCCGCTCCATTTCACGTTGAACTCCGTACCGGAAAACGTATAGCAGCAAGACACGCTTCCCTCGCCGCCGCCCGACGGGAGCGTGCTGGAACTTGCCACGCGACCCGACGCATCGCTGATGCGCACGGGCTCCAGATTCCACGGTGTGTAGTTATACGTAATGAAGCTCACCCCTTGATAAGTGGGCTCGGCGTTGCAGCCGGTCAACAGGCCAAGCCAAAGCAGTACACCGATCAAGCCATTACGCATTCCTTGCTCCCAACTCGTCGTCAGACATCCTTGTCTCCGGGGGCTGTTCCCGCCGCCTTGATCTGCGCGAGCCTGTCCTTGGATAGCTTGGACACCGCCCGGCCCAGATCGCCCGGCTTTCTATTCGGATCCGTCAACAACGCTGCAAGCTTCGAATCCTTGTCGAAATCCGAAGCGACGACAAAATAGAGATACATGTAGCCCCGCATGTCCCCTTCGTCCTCAATCCGATAACGCGTCCAAGCCTGCTTTGTCACCTTCGCGAGCACATACCTCAGCTCGTGAATGCTTCTGTAATTCTCCAGTTCTTCTTTGTGATGCTTGTATAGCCAGCGCGCGGTTTCAACGATGGGAATCCGGACTTGCCCCAACAGTTGACGGCTGAGGGCCAACTCCATGTGCTCGTCTGGATAGATGTGCAATTCCAATATGACGGGTCCATCGCCGGGAGGAGGGCCTTGATCTTGCAGACGCGCCTTCGTCTCTTTGGTGAAGATCACGTCATCGAATTTTCCGTCGTACATATGCTTGCGCATCAAATCGGCGTCGCCACCTCTCCACTTGATCGTGAAGTCAGTACCTTTCAGCGAATAGCAACACGAAACGCTTCCTTCGCCACCCCCTGATGGAATCATGCCGCTTGCGGCCACACCGCCAAACGCATCGGCTATTCGAACGGACTCCAGATCCCAGGGCGTGTAGTTGTAGGTGATGACGCTCACCCCTTGATAAGTGGGCTCGGCGTGGCAGCCGGTCAACAGGCCAAACCAAAGCAGCATGCCGGCCAGCGCTTTACGCATCGCCGCCATCCCTGCCCGCCCGATGCACCGCGTCCCACACCGCATCCGGCACGCCTTCCAGCGCCTTCGCCAGCCCGCCCTCTGCGCCAGGCCGATAGGCGCGCAGCCCGTCGGCGATCAAGGGATGCTCGTCGAAGCGCGGCGAGATCGCCACGCCCCAGGCGACGTAGTCGAACGTGTCCTTATCTCCCGCCACGCCGTGCGCGCGGGCACGTTCCAACTGCTTCTGCACGCGGGGCACCAGCGTGTCCTGATCGGGATTGCCGGGCAGCATGTCTGGATAAAGCCGGCGCAGCTGCACCGCCAGTTTGTCGGGGTAGTCCAGGTCGAACAGCATCTGGTGCTGTTCAGGCGAGAATTTTTCGATACCTTCCGGCCGTGCGGCGGGCAGCCTGCCCGCGCCCGGCAATACAGCCAGCGTGCCATCGCGCAGCGCATAGCGCAGCGTGACGAACGGCCCGGCGAAGCGCGCGCGCTGCTCGGGCGTCCAGACCTGCAACACGCGCGCCAGGATGCGGCTGTCGTACCAATGCAGGAAAAACTCGCTGGCGTCCGGCAGGGCGTAGTCGCAGAACGGACCAAAGTGCGCGATCAGCTTCTCCAGCGGCACGGCGGACGCAAAGCTCATCATCGCGTAACGGCCGCCGGAACGCTCGTGCAGGGCTTCCAGCACGCGCACCAGCACGGTGCTGAAATCCCCATGGCGCGGCCCGCGCAGCACGCCTTGCGACGCGCCGTCCACTTCGATCAGCAGCGGCGCCACGTCGCCGTAGATGTCCAACCCGGTCTGCGCCCAGACCGACCCGAAGCTCAGATCTTCGGTGGCCGTCAGCCGCGCCAGCAGGTCCGGATGGCCGCGGAAGTCGATGATCACGTAAGCGCGCGCGGCCTCGCCATACGGACCGCGGTGATGGGGCAATTCGGCGAACGTGGACAGCAGCGCGTCCTGCCAGGAATATTGCATCGCCGTCATGCCTTGTCGGTGATGGACTGCACGCTTTCCTGGGCGTCAAGAATGCAGGTCTTGCAGACGGTGAATTGCGGGAAGGGATACGGCATCTGCGTCGGCCCGGCGAACTGCTTGTTGCCGGTCTTGACGTCGATGCGCCCCGGCGCCGTCACGGTGATGTTGCCGCCTTCGATCACGATGCTGGCGCCCGCCGCGTTGGCGATGCGGATACGCTGCGGCGACGCGTACTCGATGCCCGCGTTGGCGCTGACTATGCGCAGGTCCTGTTGCGCCTGCACGGTCAGCGTGTCGTGCTGCGAGATGACATCGACCTCGCCGGTGCCGGCGATCAGGTCCAGGCCGGATTCCGCGCCGCCTGTCTGCACGCCGGCCACGATGCCCAGCGCCTGGCCGGTATGCACACGCAGCGAACCGATGACGGCCAGGTTGTGGTCCTGTCCCGACGACCAATGCACGAGTTCGCCGGCCGCCACCTGAACGTTGCGCCCCGCCGCCTGCGTCAGCCCCGCGCGTCCCGCCATCAGCACCAGCGGGTCGGTCAGGTGCGGCACCTTGCCGTCGACGACTTCGGTGTGCTTGGCCGACGCGTCGCCGGCCGCGCCGCCCACGGCC
>NZ_DIEJ01000015.1:0-18219 GCF_002418565.1 Achromobacter sp. UBA5777
GCGCGCGATGCCGGCGCGGCGGGCGGTTGCGGTGCGCGCGTGCGCGGCAGGCGCAGCCGCGCGTGATAGACCGCCCCTGTGCGTGTGTGCACCCTGCCCATCGCATCCGGGCATCGTTCGATGTCGCCGTCGAATACGTCCGCGTAGCGATACACGCCCAGCGCGGTCGCCGCCAGTGCCAGCGCCTGCAGCGCGCGCCGGTTGGCGCCGATGAGCAGGTCTCCCTGGAATGCCAGCAGCGCCTCGCCGGGCTGGCCGAGCCCCGTGGGGTCGGCATGCAGGCGCAGCACCGTGCAGGGTTCATAGGCGCTTTCGAACAACTGGTGTTCGATGCGGTCCACTGCCCCGCGCACCAGTGCCAGCACATCGGGGCGCACGTCGCGGGCCTGGCTGGATAGATCAAGCACGCCGAGCGTGCGGCCTTCGCTGTCGGTGATGGGGACGGCCGCGCAGGTCAGGATGCGGTTAGGTTCGAAATAGTGTTCGGCGCCGTGCACGGCGATGGGCCGGCCTTCGACCAGCGCGGTGCCGATGGCGTTGGTGCCGGCGGCGGCTTCGTCCCACGGCGCGCCCGGCATCAACGCCACGCGCGAGGCGCGATGCGCAAAACCCGTATCGCCGTCCGAGTCCAGCACCAGGCCCTGCGCGTCCGACAGGATGACGAGGTTGCCGCTGCCGCCGGCCTGGCGGCGCAGGTAGTCAATGGCGGGTTCGGACAGGCGGCGCAGCGCTTCGTTGCGCTGCTGGGCTTCGCGCAGTTCGCCTTGCGTCATGAGATCGGCGCGGCGCACGCCACGCATGTCGAAGCCCAGGTCGGCGCAGCGGCGCCAGGAACGCAGGATGGGTTCGGCAACCATGCCGCCCGGCACCGCGCCCTGCTGGTTGAAGAGCAGGCGCGCCTGCGTCAGCGTCTGCCTACCGGAGTGAGAGGCCATGTATGTCTCCTAGGACCGGCGTTCTGCGACGCCTGTGCTGCGACACCTATTGCGCGACACCGTCGCGAATTGCGACATGGAACAAGCGAAAAACTACTTTCGCACGCGTGCGGCGGGCTGTCCAGCCGGGATGCCCCGACTGGCATGCGTTTTGCTTGATACCGGACAGGCAGCCCACTGCCACCATCCCAACAATACGGAGACAAGCATGGATATCGCGACCCGCGTTACCCCGGAGACCTACGGCACCCGCCTGGACCTCAGGACGCAGTACGACAATTTCATCGACGGCAAGTGGCAGTCGCCCGCGGATGGCGAATACTTCGACAACGTCACGCCGGTCACGGGCCAGACCCTGAGCCGCAACGCGCGCTCGAAGGAGCGCGACATCGAATTGGCGCTGGACGCCGCGCATCGCGCCGCGCCGAAATGGGGTTCGACCCCGGCCGCCGAACGCGCCCGCATGCTCATGAAGATTGCGGACGTGATGGAAGCCAACCTGGAACGCCTGGCCACGGCGGAAACCTGGGACAACGGCAAGCCCATCCGCGAGGCCCGCGCCGCCGACATTCCGCTGGCCATCGACCACTTCCGCTATTTCGCGTCGTGCATCCGCAGCCAGGAAGGCGGGCTGTCCGAGATCGATCACGACACGGTCGCCTACCACTTCAACGAACCGCTGGGCGTGGTCGGCCAGATCATCCCGTGGAACTTCCCCATTCTGATGGCGGCGTGGAAGCTCGCGCCTGCGCTGGCGGCCGGCAATTGCGTGGTGCTGAAACCGGCCGAGCAGACGCCGCTGGGCATTCTGCTGCTGATGGAACTGATCGGCGACATCCTGCCGCCGGGCGTCGTCAACGTGGTGACCGGCTTCGGGCTGGAAGCCGGCAAGCCGCTGGCATCGAGCAAGCGCATCGCCAAGATTGCGTTCACCGGTGAAACCACCACCGGGCGGCTGATCATGCAGTATGCGTCGCAGAACATCATCCCGGTCACGCTGGAACTGGGCGGCAAGTCGCCCAACATCTTCTTTGCGGATGTGGCCTCGCAGGACGACGACTTCCTGGATAAGGCCGTCGAAGGCTTCGTCATGTTCGCGCTGAACCAGGGCGAGGTATGCACGTGCCCGAGCCGCGCGCTGATCCAGGAATCGCTCTACGACAAGTTCATGGAACGCGCCCTGAAACGCGTGGCCGAGATCAAGCAGGGCAACCCGCTGGACGCCGACACCATGCTGGGCGCGCAGGCTTCCACCGAGCAGCTTGAGAAGATCCTGTCGTACCTGGACATCGGCAAGCAGGAAGGCGCCGACGTGCTGGCGGGCGGCTCGCGCGCGCAGATGCAGGGCGGGCTGGAAGGCGGCTACTACGTGCAGCCCACGGTGTTCAAGGGCCACAACAAGATGCGCGTTTTCCAGGAAGAAATCTTCGGACCGGTGGTGGCGGTCACCACGTTCAAGGATGCAGACGACGCGCTGGCGCTGGCCAACGACACGCTGTACGGCCTGGGCGCCGGCGTGTGGTCGCGCGACGCCAACACGTGCTACCGGATGGGCCGGGCGATCAAGGCGGGACGCGTGTGGACCAACTGCTATCACGCCTATCCGGCGCACGCGGCATTTGGCGGCTACAAGCAATCGGGCATCGGACGCGAGAACCACAAGATGATGCTCAACCACTATCAGCAGACGAAGAACCTGCTGGTGAGCTATTCGCCGAAGAAGCTGGGGTTCTTCTGATCCGGCAGGCTTGATCCCTTCGACCTAAGCCGCTTGCGCGGCCAACCAGCGCGCCGGGTCCGCCCGGCGCGCCCGCAGAGGAATCCCGTCATGCCAGAGCACACGCCACGCGTGGTTGCGACCGACGAGGCGCGCCAACTGATCGACACCCTGCGCACCAAGCACGGGCCGCTGATGTTTCACCAGTCCGGAGGATGCTGCGACGGCAGCTCGCCCATGTGTTATCCCCAGGGCGAGTTCATGGTGGGGGGCTCGGACGTGCTGTTGGGCGATCTGGAAGGTTGCCCGTTCTGGATCGGTGAAGACCAGTTCGCCTACTGGGAACACACCCAGCTCGTCATCGACGCCGTGCCGGGACGCGGCGGCGCGTTTTCGCTGGACAGCGCGGAGGGCAAGCGGTTCTTGTTGCGGTCGCGGCTGTACTCGGATGACGAGTGGGCGAATGTCGGGCCGGTGACGAAGGGGTAGCGCGCCTTAACCGCGCTTGCCGTGGCTGCCGCTTTTGGACAGGGTGTCGTCCTGTAGGCCGGCGCGTTCGGCCTGTTTCCATTGGAAGGACACCCGCCGGATACGGGCGGCACGGAATTGCGTGAACGAACGGCCGCCCGGCATGGGCGAACCGCGATAGGCGCTGCTTGCGTTTTTCATTGCTGATGTTGCGTTGATGAGAAATCTTGCGAAGGATGCTTGGACGGAGCGGCTGACGACGTGCAGCCGTCGCAGCGCGGCGGGCCAGGTGCGACCGGCCCGGTGCGGCCGGCCAGGTGCGGCCGGCGAGGTGCGGCTATCTAAGCGCCGGCACGCGGAGACCACGCGCTGGCCGGCGCTTTGCGGCGCGTCCACGCCAGTGCATCTTCCAATCGGTCGTTGCCCCAGAACATTTCCCCCTCCACGAAAAGCGTCGGTGCGCCGAAGATGCCCAGGTCGCGCGCGCGGTCGACCTGCTTGCGCAGCGCCTCCTTGGCGCTTTCCGTCTTGGCCCGGGCGATGAGCGCATCGGCATCCAGCGACAGGCCAATGAGCAGATCGCGCACGACGTCTTCGGACTGGATGTCCAGGTCGTGCTGGAAATTCGCGCGGAACACCGCGACGCAGAAATCGCGTCCCCAGGGTTCATCCTGGCCCAGCAGCGCGATGCGCGCGGGCAGCACGCTCATGCGCGGAAAGAGGCGCGGACGGTTATAGACCACGCCGTACTTCTCGGCCAGGCGGGCGATGTCGCGCATCATGTACGCGCCCTTGCCGGGAAACAGCCGGAACGGCGTGTCGTTCCAACCCTGCGCCTGGAAGATCGGCCCCAGCAGAAACGGCCGCAAATCCACCTTGACCTCAGCCTCGCGCGCAAGACGGTCGATGCGCTCGATCGCCAGATAGCTGTACGGGCTGGCAAAGTCGAACCACATTTCGATGCGGGGCGTATCGGGCAAGGACGCGGTCATGGCTGAAACTCCGGTTGGCCTGCACAGCGGGGCGTGGCGATGGCGCGCTGCGCCTGACCGCCCTGCGAAAGTAGCGCGACCTGCGCATCCGGCAGGCCGCTGAGGACGACGTCGCGATCGCTGTGCACGGTCAGGGATTCGCCCGCTTGCAGCACGCTGTCATCGAAGCGGCGGTACTCGGAGACCCACACGGCGCCAGCGTGACACTCGATGCGGACGCCCGAAGCGCGCCTGAGCAGCATAGTCGAGCCGCCGCCCAAACGGAATGACATGCCTGCGGTGCAACATACCTGGAACATGGCGCCCCTCCCGGCCGCAGCAGCGGCGATCACGGCGGATGACCACGACCTGGCCCCGGTCACCCAACATCTGAGTCATATTGGACGCCCGCGGCGTACTATTGCTCAAGCGACTTTTCCGCCCGACACGCATGAGTTTCACGAATGCCATATCCGCTAGCGAAACTACCTCCGCTTGATCTGGTACGCGGCTTTGTCGCCGTCGGCCGCCGCATGAGCATCACGCTTGCCGCGCAGGACCTGCATGTCACGCAGTCCGCCGTCAGCCGCCAGATCCGCGCGCTGGAAGCGCATCTGGGGGTGCCGTTGCTGGTGCGCGGGTTTCGCAGCGTGACGTTCACCTCTGAAGGCGCGCAGCTTTTCCGGATGGCCGATGTATGGCTCAGTCAGCTCGGCGATCTGACCGAACAACTGCGCGCCCCCGAGCGGCGCACGCCCGTCACGGTGACCACCACCATCGGCGTGGCCTCGTTGTGGCTGTTGCCCCGGCTGGGCGATTTTCAGGCGGCACATCCAGACATCGACGTGCGCGTGGCCGCCGACAACCGGCTGATCGACATCGACCGCGAAGCCGTCGACATCGCCATCCGCTACAGCGAGCGGAACACGGTCTCCGATGGCGCCGTGTGGCTCTTTGGCGAGTCGGTAGTGCCCGTGGCGCACCCTTCGCTCAAGGTCCGGGAGGTGGATGCCCGCGAACTGGCGCGCCACGTCCTCCTGGAGTTCGACGATCCCACACGCCCGTGGCTGCAATGGTCGGAATGGCTGAGCGCGCGCGGGCTTGGGCGCGTGCGCGCCAAGGGCATGCTGCGCTTTAATCAATACGATCAGATCGTGCACGCGGCGCTGGCGGGTCACGGCATCGCGCTGGGGCGGTTGGCGTTGATCGCGCCCATGCTGGCGGACCGGCGGCTGGAGATTGTCGGCAGCCCGAAAGCCTCTGCCACCGAACACGCCTACTGGCTGGTGCGCAATGCGCGCCGCAGCACGCCCGACGCGGACGTCGTCACGCAATGGCTGGTGGAACAGGCCGCCGCGACCGCGCGCGATCTGTCCGATTGAGAATACGCACTGCCATGGCCGCACGTCGCGGCAAATCAAGCGGCGCGGCCGCGCATGCGAGGCGGCCGCGCGATTCGCCGGTCAGTCCACCACGACCTGCGGTTCGCCAGCGGTCATCTCACCGATCACGGCAGCCTGATCGAAGCCCTGTTCATGGAAAATCTTGAGCACCGCATCGGCCGCCTCGGGTGCGCACGACACCAGCAGGCCGCCCGAGGTCTGCGGATCGGTCAGCAACGCCCGCTGCGTGTCCGAAACCCCTGCCCCCAGACGCACGGATTCCCCATAAGAAGCCCAGTTCCGGCCCGAGGCGCCCGTGATCACACCGTCGGCGGCAAATTCCTGCACGCCCGGCAGCCACGGCAGCGCCGCCAGCCGCACGCGGGCGGTGAGCTTGGCGCCGCGCGCCATCTCCAGCGCATGGCCCAACAATCCAAAACCCGTCACGTCGGTGATCGCGTGCACACCGTCCAGCGCGGCTAGCGCGGGACCGGGACGATTGAGACGCGTCGTCGTGTCGATCATCACGCGATAGCCATCCACGTCGAGCCGGCTCTTCTTGAGCGCCGCCGACAGGATGCCCACGCCCAGGCCCTTGCCCAGAATCAGCACATCGCCCGCGCGCGCGTCGGCGTTGCGCTTGATCTTGTCCGGATGCACCAGCCCCATCGCGGCCAGGCCATAGATGGGTTCGACAGAATCAATGCTGTGGCCTCCCGCCACCGGAATGCCCGCGTCGGCACAGACCGATTCACCGCCCTTCAGAATCTCGGCAATCACGCTATGCGGCAGCACATTGATCGGCATGCCGACGATCGCCAGCGCCATGATCGGCGTGCCGCCCATGGCGTACACATCCGACAGCGCGTTCGTCGCGGCGATGCGGCCGAAGTCGAAGGGATCGTCCACGATGGGCATGAAGAAGTCGGTCGTGGCGATAAGTGCCTGCTCGTCGTTCAGCCGGTACACCGCCGCATCATCCGCGGTTTCCGTGCCTACCATCAGGTTCGGATAGCTGGCGGCGGGGCCAAACCGCGCCAGCAGCGCCGACAGTACACCCGGCGCAATCTTGCAGCCGCAGCCGCCGCCATGCGATAGCGAAGTCAAGCGCGGCGCGTTGGTGGACGCAACATCCTGGGTCATCTCAGTCTCCGTGAGTCAGTCGGAAAAAGGATAGCACCGGCCCGGTGAATGGCCCTATGATCGAACGCAGCCAGGCCCTCGCCATTGAACGCTCGCTTGCAGGAGTCCGCCTTGATCAGCCGCCGCCGCCTTCTGCAAACCGGTTTGACGCTCGCGGCGCTGCCCGCGTGGGCGGGCGCTGCGAACAATGCGGCAAGCAACGCCGCGGCTGGCGTCGGAAAAGGCCCGGCAAATGGCGCCCAGAATGGCAGCCCGAACGGCACCCCCAGTGCCGCCCAGAATGCCGCGCCGACAGCCGACGCATTGAAAGCCGCCACCGGCCCCACCTGGGCGCCATGGACTGGCCCGACCTTGCCGCTCGTCCTGCCCGACCTCGGCGGGCGCGAGCAAAAGCTTTCCGCTTGGCGCGGCAGCGTTGTCATCGTCAGCTTCTGGGCCACCTGGTGTGAGCCGTGCCGCGACGAACTCCCCGTTCTGTCCACCATGGCCAAGCGCCATCGCGAAGAAGGCCTGCGCCTTGTCGCCGTCAACGTCGGCGAAGCGCCCGCCAAGATCTCCGCCTTCCTGAAAAAGACCCCCATCAACGGCACGGTCCTGCACGACCGCAACAGCGCCGCATCGAAGAAGTGGGAAGCCGCCGCGCTGCCCGCCAACTACCTCGTCGACCGCGCCGGCACGATCCGGTTCTGGCATCTGGGTGAACTGGACTGGAAGTCGCACGAGATAGGCGGCGTGGTGACGCGCATGCTGCGCAGTTGATGGAGAGCCGCCCATTTGCGCCGGGGCGCTGCAACGCACTGCGACGGACATCTCGTAAGGGTGTCAGACACCTGCATCGGGGTATATCGGCACTTGGTCCGCCGTCCACCCCGACGACCGCCCGATCAGCCACTGAAAGAGCCCGTGGTGGCGCGGGGTTCGCGTTGCGGGCCGTTTAGATGGTGCCCGGCGGAATCCGAAGGGAGCCGAAGGCGGACGAGGATGAGCACGGGGAAGTCCGGAGCGAAGGCTCCGGACCGCCATCGGAGGCCCGCAACGCGAACCCCGCGACGCCGCGGGCGGCAGAAGAACACAAACCGACAGCCCGGTGTCAGACCACCCGGACACGACCCAGTATCAGCCCCGGTGTCAGACACCCGGACACGACGCAGTATCACGACGACTATCTCGTACGGGAATCAGACACCTGCGTGGGGAGCGGCAGAAGAACCCAAATGGCGGAAGGCAGCAGGAGTCGAACCTACCTGGGAACGTCTGACGCCCCCAACCGGGTTTGAAGCCCGGCCGTGCCGCCGGGCACGAATGCCTTCCGTGGCGGACCGCCTATGATACCGGCTCGGCGTGCGGCTGCATCGCCGCGTACGCGCTCTCGCCGCGCAGCACATGCGTGTCGCGCACCCGCCGCGTGTAGCCCACGCGGTCGAAGAACTCCAGGATCTGGATCGCCCGCTTGCGACCCAGGCCCGTCGCGTCCCGGAAAACCGCGGCGTTCAAGCCCGGCGGCTGCGCGGCCAGGTCTGCTGCCAGCGCCGCCAGCTTGCGCACCTGATCACGGTGATAGAACAGATCCTTCACCACCTGCGCCACCTCGCCACGCCGCAGCAGCTTGCGCAGCAGTTGGCGGACGGCGTCCTCGGGCTGCGCCTGTGACTTAGCCAGATCCCGCACCCAGGGCGGATCGAACGCGCCCGCATCCAGCAGCGGCAACAGACGCGCCGCCAGCGCGGATTCGGCCTCTCCCAGCGTCGCAGTGTGCGCAGGCAGATGGAGCCAGGGACCATTGCGCGCGATATGGCCGTCGCGTTGCAGTTCGTCGAGCAGCGATGTCCAGAGCGTGTCGGGCATCGCAGGGAACGCCATGCGCCGCAGCCGTGCGCTGTCCGGACCGGGTTCGTCGGGCGCGCTTTGGTGGAACGACGCCAGCGCCTGCGCGGTCCGATCGCGCAGCGCCTTCCAATGCGCGTCCAGGATCAGCGTGCGCGCGCCTTGCGCATTGCGCGGTTCGATCCACACCGCGCCCTCGGGCGCCGTGATGTCGATGACCGGCAGGCCCGTCAGACATTGCAACGCCGCCTCGTCCAGGCCCTGCGGCGCGTGCGCCAGCACCGGTTGCAGGCCGCCGCCATCCAGCATGTCGGTCAGCGCCTGCAGGCCCGCCAGCCGCGACGCCGACCGGCGCTTGCGGTCAGGCGCGTTGGGATCCAGCACCCGGCCGCCGCCCACCGTGCGCGTCGCCTGTGCGTTGCGCACGATGTAGCGGTCGCCCGGCATCGCGCAGACCGGTTCGTCGAACACCAGTTGCACCCATCCCGACTGGCCCGGCGACAGCGACTTGGCGCTGATCGGCACCACGTGCGCCACATGGCGCGCCGCGCCGATGTGCACGTGCAGCGGCGCCCACGCCCGCACTGGCGCATCCGCCGACGGCAGCAGCGTCAGCGCCACATCCACGTGCTTCGAGGGCAGGAAGCAGCGCGCGTCCGCGATCCAGTCGCCGCGCGAGATGGCGTTCTTATCGATGCCCGCCAGGTTCAGCGCGCACCGCTGGCCAGCCGAACCCGTCTCGCTGGGCTGGTTCTGCGCGTGGATGCCGCGCACGCGAACGCGTGTGTTGGCCGGCATCAGGCGCAGATCGGTCGCGTCGTCGTCCGCGCGGACCTGGCCGGCGTGCGCCGTGCCGGTGACGACCGTGCCGTGCCCGGACAAGGTGAACACGCGGTCCACCGCCAGCCGGAAGAGGCCCGTGGCCTCGGGCCGCGACAGGGCCTGCGCCTGCGCGTGCAAATAATCTTTCAGCGCCGCCACGCCGGGATCGCCGACTTGCCCCGCCTCGGCAGGTGCTTCGGCGTGGGCCGCGTGGGATGTTTGGTTCACCTGAGCCATCTGCGCCGCACTCGTCCCGAACACCGGCGCGCCTTGCAGGAACGTCCCTTCCGCCAACGCCGCGATCTCTGCCCGCACGGCTTCCAGTTGCGCCGCGTCCGCGCGGTCCGTCTTGGTCAGCGCCACCGCGCCGCGCGCCACGCCCAGCATCGACAGGATCGCCAAATGCTCGCGCGTCTGCGGCATGACGCCGTCGTCCGCCGCCACCACCAGCAAGCCGAAATCGATCCCGCTGGCGCCAGCGGCCATCGTATGCACGAGCTTCTCGTGACCCGGCACGTCGATGAAGCCCAGCACGTCGCCATTGGCGAGCGGCGTATAGGCGTAGCCCAGTTCGATGGAAATGCCGCGCGCCTTTTCTTCCTTCAGCCGATCCGTGTCCACGCCCGTCAGCGCGCGCACGAGCGTCGTCTTGCCGTGGTCGATATGCCCCGCGGTGCCGACGATCATGCCAGCGGCTCCGCGAGCTGCGCCGCAAAAGCGGCTTCGTCGCGGTCTTCCAGGCAGCGCAGGTCCAGCCACAACGCGTCGTCCGCGATGCGGCCGATGACGGGCACCGGCAGCTTGCGCAACAGCGTCTCCAGCCGGTCCAGGTGCCGCCCGGGGCGGCCGGTTCCCGCATGGCGCACGGCCAGTCCGTAACTGGGAAGCTGGTCGATGGGCAGCGCGCCGCTGCCGATCTGGCTGAACATCGGCACCGCCTCGACCGCATAGCCCGGGCCTGCTGCATGCGCCAGCACGCCGCGCAGGCGTTCGGCCTGCGGCTGAATATCGCGCAGCGGCCGGGTCAACAGGCGCAGCGTCGTCAGCCGCTGCGCCAGGAACTCCGGCGCGCGATACAGCTGCAGCACCGGTTCCAGCGCCGCCAACGTCAGCTTGCTGACGCGCAGCGCGCGCTTGAGCGGGTTCTTCTTGATCTTGCGGATCAGGTCGGCGCGGCCCACCAACAGGCCCGCCTGCGGCCCGCCCAGCAGCTTGTCGCCGCTGAACGTGACCAGGTCGGCGCCCGCGGCGATGGTCTCGCGCACGGTGTCTTCTTTCGGCAGCCCGAACTGCGTCAGGTCCACCAGCGTGCCGCTGCCAAGATCCACCGTGGCGGGCAGGCCGCGTGCATGCGCCAGCGCCGCCACCTCGGCAACGCTCACGCTTTTGGTGAAGCCGGTCACCGCGTAGTTGCTGCAATGCACCTTCATCAGCATCGCGGTGCGCGGGCCGATGGCGTTTTCGTAGTCGGCCGCGTGCGTGCGGTTGGTGGTGCCGACTTCGACAAGCTTGGCGCCCGCGCGCTTCATGATGTCGGGGATGCGGAACGCGCCGCCGATCTCGACCAGTTCGCCGCGCGACACCACGACTTCGCGGCGATCCGCCAGGGCGTTGAGCATCAGCAGCACGGCCGCGGCATTGTTGTTGACCACCGTGGCGGCCTCCGCGCCCGTCAGCTCGCACAGCAGGTCGTCGATGAGGTCGTCGCGATCGCCGCGGCCGCCAGTGTCCAGGTCGAACTCCAGGTTGGCGGGCGTGGTCAGCGCGCGCAGCACCGAGGCCACCGCTTCGTCGGGCAGCAGCGCGCGGCCCAGATTGGTGTGCAACACGGTGCCGGTCAGGTTGTAGACCGCGCGCAGGCGGGGCCGCGCGGCCTCGTCCAGCGCGGCGGACGTGCGCGACGCCACGGCGGCCGCCTCAAGCTCGTGACGCGGCACGCCGCCGTCCAGCGCGCGCTTGCGCAGCGCGTCCAGGTCACGGCGCAGGGCCGCCACCACTTGTGTCCGGCCGTGGGCTGCCAGCGCCGGCTGCAACGCGTCGGCATTCAGCAGACGGTCCAGCGAAGGAATGTCGGACGCGGCGGCAAGGCCGGCGCCGGACAGTTGATCTGCCATGCGAGACTCCGTCATTGAGCGGCGCTAGTCCTCGGCGCCATGCCACAGCAGCGGATTGCCGCTGGACCGCGAATAACCGGCCTCTCCCACCAGCACGTCGAGCATCAGGCTGGCCAGATCGTCGGCCACCGGCTCCACGTACAGGTCCTTGTCCTGGTAGAAGATCTTGCGGTACGTGTGGCAGTTGTCACAGGTTTCGGCCTTGATCGCGGGCGTGCGGCCCTCGATGGACTGGTACGCGACCTTTTCCACGTCTTCGCAGTGCGAACATTTGACCCGCACCATGTGCCACTGCGTCGCGCACAGGCTGCAGCACAGGTAGCGATAGCCTTCGTACTGGCCGCCGACGCGCACGATGCTGGCGACCGGCAGGCTGCCGCATACCGGGCACACGCCGAACGGGCTGGCGACGGGGAGTTGCCTGGGATCGAAGCGATTGGCCAGGTCCGTCCAATAGACCTGCAGCGCCGCCATGACAAAGGGCGCGGCCGCGCTGTCCACGCCCTCGTCCTGCTCGGACAGCACAGCCTGCGCCAGGTCTTCAAGCGATTCGGGATCGTCGGCCAGCGCGCGGCGCAGCGCGGCGCAGACGTCGAGGGCTTCGGCGGGCACGCCAGGGGCGTGCGACACGTCGTCCAGCAACTGGCCCAGGATGCGGCGCCACAGCGCATCGCGCGGCCAGCCGATGGCCTGCAACGGCGGCATGCCATGCGCCTGTGCGAGCGAAATGCGGTCTTCGGTGGCGGGCGGCGCGGCGCAGTCCTGCAGCGCGCGATGCTGGGCGTCGACCAGATGCGCCATGAGCTGCAGGTAGTCGCCGACCGGATTGCCGTCGGCAAGCTGCCGCAGTCGCGCCGCACGCGCCGCAAAAACGGATGTCCGTTCCGGCAGGGTGATGCGGGGAATGGCGTTATGGTCTAGCGCTTCGATCTCGCCGCGCGGAAGAATTCGCTGCAATTCTCGTCTCCAGAAAAACAAATACGGCTGCCAGCCTGCAAAGAGGATAGCAGCCGTCGATCACGACATGCCGGGGATTACTTCTTCACCTGCTCCCGGAACCAGGCGCGATGGTGCTTCCACGCCCAGCCGGCGGTGACATAGCCGCGCAGCATTGCCGTGAGCGACCCCTTCACCCAGATCGCCGCGTAAATATGCACAATGATCGCGCAAATCAGCACCAGCGCACAAACCGCGTGCAGCACCGACGCGGCGCGGATCACTTCGATCGGGAAGTAGAACGCGAAATACTCGCGCCAGATCACGATGCCGCTGACCATCAGCCCCAGCATGCACAGGATCAGCACGTAGAACAGCAGCTTCTGGCCGGCGTTGTACTTGCCGACCTCGGGCAGCTTTTCCTCGCGGTTCTCGACCACGTCGTCGAGCTGCCTGAGCCACTGGCGATCGGCGCGCGTCAGCAGGTTGTGGCGCCACATGTGCCCGGCAAACACGGCAAAGCAGACGAACATCACCACCCCGATGAACGGATGCAGGATGCGCGTCCAGGGCCCGCCCCCGAACAGGTTGGACAGCCAATACATGGATGGATGAAACAGCGCCAGCCCGGACAGCGCGAGCAGGATGAACGTGAGCGCGATGATCCAGTGGTTGGTGCGCTCGCCCGGCGTGTAGCGCTTGATGCGGCGGTAGTGGTGTTCTTCACTCATGGCGCACCTCCTCTTCAGCCCTGCGTTCGTCTTCCTCGGTCACTTCGTTGCGGCCCACGCGCGCATAGTGGAAAAAGCCGGCCAGCGCGGTGAGCGCCATCGTGGCCAGGCCCAGCGGCTTGGCCAGGCCCTTCCACAGCGACACCATCGGACTGATCTTCGGATCGGCGGGCAGCCCGTGGTACAGCCCCGGCTGGTCGGCGTGATGCAGCACGTACATGACGTGCGTGCCGCCCACGCCGGGCGGGTCATACACGCCGGCCTGCGCGAAGCCGCGCGACTTCAGGTCTTCGACGCGTTCGGCCGCATGCTGGTGCATGTCGTCCTTGGTGCCGAAGACGATGGCGCCGGTGGGACAGGCCTTGACGCACGCGGGCTCCATGCCGACCGCGACGCGATCGGAACACAGTGTGCACTTGTAGGCCTTATTGTCCTTCTTGGAAATGCGCGGGATGTTGAACGGACAGCCGGTGATGCAGTAGCCGCATCCGATGCAGTTTTCTTCGTGGAAGTCCACGATGCCGTTGTTGTACTGGATGATGGCGCCCGGCGACGGACAGGCCTTCAGGCAGCCCGGGTCCTCGCAGTGCATGCAGCCGTCCTTGCGGATCAGCCATTCCAGGTCGCCAGCGGGATTCTCGAATTCCGAGAAGCGCATGACGGTCCAGGAGTGCTCGGTGAGGTCGGCCGGGTTGTCGTACACGCCCACGTTGACGCCGATCTCGTCGCGCAGGTCGTTCCACTCCATGCAGGCGCTCTGGCAGGCCTTGCAGCCGATGCACTTGGAGACGTCGATCAGCTTGGCCACCGAGCCCGTGACGGGTTCACGGATGCCCGGCGGCGGCGTGGTGGTGGCGGAGCGCCGCTTGATGTCCAGGGATTGCATTGACATGTCGGTTCTCCTATACCTTTTCGACCTTCACCAGGAACGACTTGAATTCCGGTGTCTGGGAATTGCCGTCGCCCACGAATGGCGTCAGGGTGTTGGTGAGGAAGCCCGGCCTGGCAATGCCCACGAAGCCCCAGTGGATGGGAATGCCGACCTGATGCACCGTCTTGCCTTCAATGGTGAGCGGACGGATGCGCTTGGTGACGAGCGCCACGGCCTTGATGTAGCCGCGGTTGGACGACACCTTGACGCGTGAGCCGTTGGGGATGCCCAGCTCCTTGGCCAGCGCCTCGCCGATCTCCACGAACTGCTCGGGCTGGAGAATCGCGTTGATGCGGACGTTCTTGGTCCAGTAGTGGAAGTGCTCCGTCAGGCGATAGGTGGTGGCGACATACGGGAAGTTCTCCACCGTGCCCATCGCCGCGAGGTCATCCTTGAAGATGCGCGCGGCCGGGTTGCTGGTGACGCCCTTGGCCTTGGGATGCAGCGGGTTGTAGCCCAGCGGGTTTTCGAAAGGTTCGTAGTGCTCCGGGAACGGTCCTTCGGCCAGGCCCGCCCGCGCAAAGAAGCGCGCCACGCCTTCCGGGTTCATGATGAACGGCCCCATGCCGCCCGCGGGGTTTTCGTCGCCCTTGAAGTCGGGGATGTCGGCGCCCACCCATGCCTTGCCGTTCCAGGAGACGACGCTGCGCCGCGGATCGAACGGCTTGCCTTCCAGGTCGCACGAAGCGCGGTTGTACAGGATGCGGCGGTTGGCCGGCCACGCCCACGCCCAGTTCAGCGTCTGGCCAATGCCGGTCGGGTCGCTGTTGTCGCGGCGCGCCATCAGGTTGCCGCTGGGACTCCAGGCGCCCGCAAAGATCCAGCAGCCGCTGGCGGTGGAGCCGTCGTCGCGCAGTTCGGCAAAGCCGGCCAGCTGCTCGCCGCCCTTTCGCATGATCTTCGTCGGATCCTTGGGATCGGCCAGATCCACGAGCGCGCGGCCCGTGTATTCCTTGGCCAGTTCCTCGGCCGTGGGATTCTGCGGGTTGGAATAGGGCCACGACAGGTTGACGATGGGGTCGGGGTATTTGCCGCCCTCTTGTTCGTACATCTTGCGCAGGCGCGTATAGATCAGCGCCATGATCTCGATGTCGCTCTTGGCTTCGCCCGGGGGCTCGGCGCCCTTCCAGTGCCATTGGAGCCAGCGGCCGGAGTTGACCAGCGCGCCGTCTTCCTCGGCAAAACAGGTGGTGGGGAGACGGAAGACCTCGGTCTGGATCTTGGACGGATCCACATCGTTGGCCTCGCCGGCGTTACGCCAGAACTCGGACGTTTCCGTGACCAGCGGATCCATGATGACCAGGAACTTGAGCTTGGCGAAGCCCTCGTTCAGCTTGGCCTTATTGGGCGCCGCGGCCAGCGGGTTGAAGCCCTGCGCGATGTAGCCGTTCATCTTGCCCTGGACCATCAGCTCGTAGACCTGCAGCATGTCGTAGAGCTTGTCCAGCTTGGGCAGGTAGTCGAACGCCCAGTTGTTGTCGGCCGTGGCCGCGCCGCCCCACCAGGCCTTCATCAGGCTGACGTGGAACTTGTGATAGTTCTGCCAGTAGCTGAGCTGATTGGGCCGCAGCGGCTTGAGCGTGCGCGAGTCGATGTACTTGGCGTAGTCCTGCTCGGGCTCGTTGGGCAGCGTCATGTAGCCCGGCAGCAGGTTCGACATCAGGCCCAGATCGGTCAGGCCCTGGATGTTCGAGTGCCCGCGCAGCGCGTTCATGCCGCCGCCAGCGATGCCGATGTTGCCCAGCAGCAGCTGCACCATCGCGCCCGTGCGAATGATCTGCGAACCGATGGAGTGCTGCGTCCAGCCCAGCGCGTACAGGATGGTGGCGGCGCGGTTGGTGGTGGCCGTGGACGCGAGCATGTCGCACACCGTCAGGAACTTGTCCTTGGGCGTGCCGCAGACGCGCTCAACCATTTCGGGCGTGTAGCGCGAGTAGTGCTTCTTGAGCAGCTGATACACCGAACGCGGATGCTGCAGCGTGGGATCGGTCTTGACGTAGCCGTCCTCGCCACGCTCGTAGTCCCAGCTTTGTTTGTCGTAGGTGCGCTTTTCGGCGTTGTAGCCCGAGTACAGGCCCGCGTCGAACGCGAAGTCTTCGCGCACGATGAACGAAAAGTCGGTGTAGTTGCGCACGTACTCGTGCTGGATCTTGTCGTGATCCAACAGATACTTGATGACGCCACCCAGGAAGATGATGTCGGTGCCGGTGCGTATGGGCGCGTAGAAGTCCGCCACGGATGCCGAACGCGTAAAGCGCGGATCCACGACGATCAACTTGGCCTTGTTATGGGCCTTGGCTTCAGTGACCCATTTGAACCCGCACGGGTGGGCCTCGGCGGCATTGCCGCCCATGATCAAAACTATGTCCGCGTTCTTGATGTCGACCCAATGGTTCGTCATCGCTCCACGGCCAAACGTCGGGGCAAGACCTGCCACCGTCGGGCCATGTCAGACACGGGCTTGATTGTCGAACGCCAGCATCCCCATGCTGCGCACTGTCTTGTGCGTGATGTAACCGACCTCGTTGCTGCTTGCCGAGGCGGCCAGCATGCCGGTGGTCAGCCACCGGTTGACCGTCTTGCCGTCCGCGGTCTTCTCGACGAAGTTCGCGTCGCGGTCTTCCTTCATGAGCTTGGTGATGCGGGTCAGGGCTTCGTCCCACGACATCCGCACCCACTTGTCCGAACCGGGCGCCCGGTATTCCGGGAACTTCAGGCGGTTGGGGCTGTGGATGAAGTCGATCAGGGCCGCGCCCTTCGGACAGAGGGTGCCGCGATTGACGGGGTGGTCGGGGTCGCCTTCGATGTGCATGATGCTGGCGCGGGCGTTCTTCGAGCCATCGCCCAAGCCGTACATCAGCAAACCGCAGGCGACCGAACAGTAGGGACAGGTGTTGCGCGTTTCGGTCATGCGCGCAAGCTTGAACTGGCGCACCTCGGCCATGGCCGTGCCGGGGGCAGCCCCCAACAAGGCCAGGCTGGAGCCCGCCAGCGTCGCACCGGTCACCTTGAAGAACTGGCGGCGATTCATGTTGACCATGAAGCACTCCTCTCCTGGTGAATGAAGGAAGCGGAAATTTCCAGGACGAAAAAAGCCCTACGACTTCCAGGGAAATGTGAAGAAGTATAGGCCTTCGATATGGGGTCCGTCATGCCCGGCGACGCATGAGGCAGCGGCGCCAGTCTGAAATTGACGGCAAAATGCGCTTTTTTCGCAGATTTTGCCGCAGTGCAGCGCTGCTACGATGGCCGGCGGCATCGGTGGTCCGGCAGCATGTTTGCGCCGGCCGCAGGCCGCCCCTTTTATTTCCGCATGTCCTTGGAGCGCCGATGCGCCGCCTTGCCCCCTTGGCCCGAGTTCTCGCCCTGTCGCTGGCTTTCTCGCCCTTCGTTTTGATGCGGCAAACNNTCGCGGCGCCCGCCGCGCTGTCGCCCGCCGCCGCCGCCACCGAGGCGGCCCAGCAGGCGGCCACGGAAGGCTATCTGTATTTCTATCCGCTGGTGGCGATGGACCTGACCCGCCGGCAGTTCACGCACCCATCGCGGGGCGCCGATGGGGCGCCGGCCAACACGTTCCATCACGGGCGCACCCTGCCCCGCGCGGGCGCGGCCACACCGTGGGCGAACGTCGACATGCTGCGCAGCAGCGCGTGGCTGGATCTGACGGACGGACCCGTCGTGCTGTCCGTGCCCGACACGGCGGGACGGCTCTACACGCTGACGCTGCTGGACATGTGGACCGACGTCTTCGCGACGCTGGGCAAGCGCACCACGGGTACCGCAAAGGCCAACACCGTGATCGTGCCCCCGGGCTGGAGCGGCACGCTGCCTTCCGGCATGGCGCGCATCGACGCCCCTACCGTGCACGTCTGGGCGAAGGGGATGATCGAGATGCATGGCCCCGCCGACCAGGCCGCCGTGAACACGTTGCAGGATGGCTTCGTCCTGACGCCGCTGGCGCAATGGAACCTGCCTGCGCAAGCGCCGCGCACCAAGCCCGACCCGTCCCTCGATCTGAACATCCCGGTGAGCGAACAGGTGGACTCGATGCCCACCGACGCGTTCTTCACCTACGCCGCCGAGCTGCTGCGAAAGCACCCGCCGCATGCAACGGACCAGCCCGTGCTGGCGCTGCTGCGCCGCGTCGGGCTGATGCCCGGCCGGCCGTTCGACTTGGACAAGCTCGATCACTCCGCCAAGCAGGGCATGCGCCGCGGCGTGCGCGCCGCGCGCGACCGCATGGCG
>NZ_DIEJ01000153.1:0-11136 GCF_002418565.1 Achromobacter sp. UBA5777
GGTTTGCACGGCGGCGTCGAACGTTGCAGGCGGGTTCAGCGCGCAGACCGAGGTCATGGCATGGACCTGATAACCGGTCACCGAAGCACGGCCGGGTGCGCCGGACGCGCCCGCCGCAGCCTGCAGGGCAGCGGCGCGGTCGCGCAAGCCCGGCTCGCCCTGTGCCGCCAGCGCCTGCTGGAACGGCTGGCGGAAATCCTCGTAGCTGCCATAGCCCAACGCGCGAGCCAGGCGCAACATCGTGGCGGGCGCCACGCCCAGCGTCTGCGCCCGCCGGGGCNNGCGGCAGTTGTTCCACCTTTTCCTGGAGAGTGGCAAGCAGGGAGGACGGCAGGGGCATACGGACAGGACCGGATCAACTCGTAAAAACATATGATAAATAAAACATCATGAACAAAACATATGTTTTTATTGGGACTTGTCCGCAAGCGGATCAGCCTCGAGGGCCCCGGCACAGCGGCGTCAGCGTGCTGACAAGTCCGTTCATACTGCGGTCATCCTCGCCAAATCCGCGTTCATTTATTTACATCGTGCCCGGGTTTTTGTTTGACTCGAATAAATCGGGCGCATATGATTCGTGTAGAAATGATTTTGCCCGAACCATCTGTATCCATGACTGACGCCGCGAAAACCGAAACCAATCAGCAGTACGACCTGCGCATTTTGCGAGCCCTGCGCCGCATCACGCGTTCGATCGCGCTGCATTCGCGCCAGTTGTCCGCGGTCAGCCACATTACTGCGCCGCAGTTGATGTGCCTGCGCACTGTAATCGCCAACGGTCCCATGACCGCCACCGCGATCAGCCGCGAGATGCACGTCAGCCCCAGCACGGTGGTCGGCATCCTGGATCGCCTGGAAGACAAGGCGCTCATCCGTCGCGAGCGGGGCCGTGAAGACCGCCGCATCGTGTTCGTCACCGCCACAGAGGCGGGACAGGAATTGGCGCAAGGCGCGCCGTCGCCGCTGCAAAAGCATCTGGCTGACGCGCTCAATGCCTTGCCAGAATTGGAACAGGCCACCATCACCCTGTCCCTGGAGCGCATCGTGACGCTCATGGAGCAGGACGGTCAGGCCGCAGTCGACACGCATGGAGACGTGTCGTCGCCCATCCTTGAAGTGCCCACGGGCGGGGCACCCCCAGAATCGGGAATCGTTGCATGAAGAAAAACGAACTGGACTCCCCCATACTCTCAAGTGCCGTGGCGCCGGCGGTCAGCGCGCAGACCCATACCATGCGTCTGCCCGACCGCAAAGACGGCGCCGCGATCCACCGCCTCATTTCCGAGTGCCCGCCGCTCGACCTGAATTCCCTCTACGCGTACCTGCTCCTGTGCGAGCACTTCCGCGACACCTGCGTCCTGGCTGAAAGCGCCGGGGGACGCATCAATGGTTTCATCTCCGCATATGTGGACCCGTCCCGCCCTGACGTCCTGTTCGTCTGGCAGGTTGCGGTGCACGCCCGCGCTCGCGGCCAACGCCTTGGCCGCGCCATGCTCCGGGAACTCTTGCAGCGCAAGGGCCTGGCGCATGTCCGCTATCTTGAAACCACGGTGGGGCCTGACAACCAGGCTTCGCGCCGTACCTTCGCCGGCCTGGCCGCTGAAGTAGGCGCCCACGTTTCCGAACAGCCGTTCTTCGACCGGCAACTCTTCGGCGGCGCGGACCATGACGACGAGATGCTGTTAAGGATAGGTCCGTTCGCCTTGCCGGCCCCGTAGGGGCGCCGACGGCCTGACGGTCTTATCGATTTACCGGGATGGTTCGAACTGTCCAGGTGCGCTAGCCGCACCTGGCGGGATCAGGCCGTCCGTCAATTAATGAGTTGAAAAGGGAGGATTAATCATGGACTTGAAGATCTTTGACCGCATGGAGTCTGAAGTGCGGGGCTACATCAGGTCGTTTCCCGTGATATTCAATCAGGCCCGTGGCTCGACACTCATCGATGAAGATGGCACCGAGTACATCGACTTCTTCAGCGGCGCAGGCACGCTGAACTACGGCCACAACAATCCTGTTCTCAAGGAAAAGCTGCTGGAGTATGTGCAGGCGGACGGCGTCGTCCACGGCCTGGACATGGCCACCAGCGCGAAGAAGCGTTTCCTGGAGACGGTGGATCGCGTGCTGCTCAAGCCGCGCAACTGGCAGTACACGCTGCAATTCACCGGCCCGACCGGCACCAATGCCGTCGAAGCCGCGCTGAAGATCGCGCGCCAGGTCAAGGGCCGTCCCAACGTGATCTCGTTCACGCACGGCTTTCACGGCGTGAGCGGCGGCTCGCTCGCCGCGACGGCCAACATGAAGTTCCGTGACGCCGCCGGCTACGCGCTGGGCAACACGACCTTCATGCCCTACGACGGATACTTCGGTCCGGACGTGGACACCATGGCGTACATGGAACGCATGCTGGAAGACCCGAGCAGCGGCATGGACAAGCCGGCCGCCGTCATCGTGGAAACGGTGCAGGGCGAAGGCGGCGTCAACGTGGCCACGCTGCGCTGGCTCAAAGAGCTGGAAAAACTGTGCAAGCGGCACGACATGCTGCTGATCGTGGACGACATCCAGGTCGGCTGCGGCCGCACCGGCACGTTCTTCAGCTTCGAAACCGCCGGCATCCGCCCCGACATCATCACGCTGTCCAAGTCGCTATCCGGCTTTGGCCTGCCCATGTCGCTGGTGCTGATGAAGCCCGAGCTGGACATCTGGAAGCCCGGCGCGCACAGCGGCACCTTCCGCGGCAACAACCTGGCGTTCGTCACCGCGACGCAGGCGCTGGAAACCTACTGGACCAACGCCGCCTTCACGGCCGACATCCAGCGCAAGGAGCGCCTGGTCGGTGACTGGCTGGAAAACCTGGTGCACAGCTATCCCAACGCCGGCCTGTCGGCGCGAGGCCGCGGCCTGATCCAGGGTCTCGTGTCCAACGGCAATCCGGCGCTGTCCAACCGCATCGCCCAATGCGCTTTCAAGAAGGGCGTCGTGATCGAAACGTCGGGCGCGCACGATGAAGTGCTGAAGTTGCTGCCCGCGCTGACGATCGAGGAAGACCTGCTGGCCAAGGGCCTGGATCTGATCGAGGCCAGCGTGGCTGAAGCGCTGGCCGATGAGGGGCAGTCTGCCCGCATCCTGAAATTTGGAGGAAAACGTCAATGATCGTACGTAATGTCAAAGATGTGATCGGCACCGCCGACGAAGTCCGCACCGACACCTGGGTCAGCCGCCGCGTGCTGCTGAAGAAGGATGGCATGGGCTTTTCATTCCACGAGACCACCATCTTCCCGGGCGGCCGCACGCACATCCACTACAAGAACCATCTTGAAGCAGTGTGGTGCATTGAAGGCGACGGTTCGATCGAGACCATTGCCGACGGCAAGAAGTACGACCTGGGCCCCGGCGTGGTCTACGCGTTGAACGAAAACGACGAGCACTGGCTGTGCGGCGGCAAGGAGCCGCTGCGCGTCATCTGCGTCTTCAATCCGCCGCTGACCGGCCAGGAAGTGCACGACAAGGAAGGTGTCTACGCGCTGCCCGATGCGGTCGCGGCCTGATAAAAGGAGGTTCGCATGATCTCACCCGCGCAGGATCCGTACGCCTCCCGTACGGATCGCAGTTCCGCCATCATTTCCCGTCAGGACCCGGTCGTCTATGAAGACGGCAAGTACGCCAACGCCCTGAGCGACGAGCAGGTCGGCCAGTACGACCGCAACGGCTTCCTGCTGCTGGAAAACCTGTTCACGGAGGCCGAGGTGCGTGCGCTGTCGGCCGAGGTCGAGCGCATGACGCGCGACCCGTCCATCGTCCGCCGCGAAGAGGCCATCACCGAGCCGGGCAGCAACGCCGTGCGTTCCATCTTCATGGTGCACGTGCTCAATCCGATGCTGGCAAGGCTGGTGCGCGATCCGCGCCTGGTCAACGTGGCCCGTCAGATTCTCGGCTCCGAGGTCTACATCCACCAGTCGCGTGCCAATATGAAGCCGGGCTTCAAGGGCAAGGAGTTCTACTGGCACTCCGACTTTGAAACCTGGCACGTCGAAGACGGCATGCCGTCGATGCGTGCGCTCAGCTGCTCGGTGCTGCTGACCGACAACAACGAGTGCAACGGCCCGCTGATGCTGGTGCCTGGCTCGCATCGGCAGTTCATCTCGTGCGTCGGCGAGACGCCGAACGAGCACTACAAGCAGTCGCTGAAGAAGCAGGAATACGGTGTGCCGGATCCGGTCAGCCTGCAGTTGCTGGTGGAGCAGGGCGGCATCAGCACGATGACGGCCAAGGCCGGCTCCGTGGTGTTCTTCGACTGCAACACGATGCATGGCTCGAACAGCAACATCTCGCCGTGGCCCCGCGCCAATGTCTTCATGGTCTACAACAGCATGGAGAACACCCTGAACCCGCCCAAGTACGGGCTGACCCCGCGTCCCGAGCACATCGCGACGCGTAAGGGATTCAAGGCGGTCACGCCGCTGGACACCTTGAAGCTGGTCGGCGGCTGAGCAACCGCCACCTCATCTGGCCCGGGCTAGTCCCGGGCTTTTTTTGTCTCTTTTGGGCGGTCCGGCGCGCCGCATTTCTTGTATTCTCTGCGGCATTCATCACTCGTTGAGCCATCGCCGCCATGTCCGCCCGCATCCTCAGCCTGCATATCTACCCCGTCAAATCCTGCGCAGGCATCGATCTGACCGAATCTCCCATCGACCGTGCGGGCCTCGCCCATGACCGGCGCTGGATGGTGGTGGACGCGGCGGGCCAGTTCATGACGCAGCGGCAATGGCCGGCCATGGCGCTCATTCGCACGGCGCTCACTGCTGACGCGCTGCGGCTGTCGGCGCCTGGCATGGCTGACCTGGACATCGCGTTGGACGGGTCGGGGCTGCAAGGCGAGGCCCTCTCGGTCGGCGTCTGGGCCGACACCACCACGGCCCGGCGCGAAAGCGAGGCCGCCGCCCAGTGGCTGACCCAGTTCCTGCAGACGCCGTGCGGCCTGCTCAAGGTGGACGCCGCGGCGCGCCGCGACGCCAAGCCCGATTGGGTGTCACGCTGGGCCGATGCGCACCCCGACCTGGCCGACGCCTTCGTGGGCGAGCACTGCTTTGGTTTTGCCGACGGGTTCCCGCTGCTGATCGCCAACCAGGCCTCGCTGGTCGACCTGAATGCCCGCCTGCAGGCCAAGGGCGCCGACCCCGTCCCCATGGACCGGTTTCGTCCCAACATTGTGGTCGAAGGCGAATGGGAGGCCTTCGAGGAAGACCACACCGCCATGATTTCTGCAGCCGGGGTGCGGATGGCGTTCGTCAAGCCGTGCACGCGTTGCTCGATTCCGGACATCGATCAGCGCACGGCCAAGCAGTACGAGGAACCGGGCCGCACGCTGGCGGGTTACCGCAATCTGGACATCGGTGTGGTGTTCGGCCAGAACGCCATCCTGGATGCGCCGGCGGGGGCGCGGCTCAAGGTGGGTGACGCAGTCGAGATCGAACTGGATTTCTGAAGCGCCGCCCGGGCGGGGCTGGGGTCTAGTCTGGACCCTATGCCTTAAGCCCAGCCCGGCCGGAGCCTTACGGCGTGGACAGTTTCAGGCCAACGAGGCCCAGCACGATCAACGCGACGCTGGCGATGCGCAGCCAGCTCGCCGACTCCCCAAACAGCACGATGCCAGCCACAAAGGCGCCGATCGTGCCGATGCCCACCCACACCGCATAGGCGGTGCCCAGCGGCAGGGTTTTCATGGCCAGGGCCAGCAGCCAGAAACTGACCAGCATGCCGCCCACCGTAACGACGGACGGACCAAGCCGGGTGAATCCGTGGGTGTATTTCAGGCCGACGGCCCAGACGATTTCAAATAGGCCAGCCAATACCAGGATGATCCAGGTCATTCACGACTCCCATGTTGCGTTGCCGGCAAGGCGCCGGCATAAATGGGGTCGTCCCCGGAAAACGCGCCAGCCTTTTGACTGTGCGCAGCAACGGGCCGTCCCGCTGCGGCAAAAATTATAGAATACCGGCTTTCGACGGCAAATCCGGATGCCGGGCATCAACCTTGCAACACTTCGCGGTCCGGGCCGCGAAACCAGGAATTTTTTATGCAACGCATCATGCTGCGGGCAAAGCTGCACCGCGTCACGGTCACCGAAGCCGACCTTCACTACGAAGGCTCTTGCGGCATCGACGAAGACCTCCTCGACGCTGCCGGCATGCGCGAGTTCGAACGCATCGAACTCTACAACGTGACTAACGGTGAACGCTTCGACACCTACATCATCAAGGCCGCACGCGGCAGCGGCGCCATCTCGCTGAACGGCGCGGCCGCTCGCCGGGCCCAGGTGGGCGACCTGCTCATCATCTGCACGTACGGTCCGATGTCTGAAGAAGATTCGGCCAAGCACAAGCCCCAGGTGGTGCTGGTGGACGACGCCAACCGCGTCAAGGAAATCCGCAAGTTCCCGGCGTGAAGCCGGGCCGGGCGAAGCGCCTTTCAGGCAAAGCCGGATAGCGCTTCGTCGCCTCTGAACCGTTTCATCATGAGCTTCCAGGTCATCATCCAACCCAGCAAGCATCAATTTCCGGTCGAGCCCGGCCAGACCGTGCTCGACGCCGCGTTGGCGGCGGGCATCGTCCTGCCTTACAGCTGTCGCAACGGCGCGTGCTCCACCTGCAAGGGCAAAGTGGTGTCCGGGGAGTTCGACGCCGGCCAGTACCCCGCGCAGATCCTGTCGCCGGAAGAACTGGCCGACGGCTACACGCTGTTCTGCCAGGCCCGGCCGGAATCCGACCTCGTGGTCGAATCCACCGAGGTCCGGCTGGCCAGCGACATCCAGATTCGCAAGCTGCCGTCGCGCGTCCAGACCCTGGAACGCGTCGCGCCGGACGTCACGGTCCTCAAGCTGCAACTGCCGGCTTCCGAGCAGTTCCGCTACTACGCCGGCCAGTACGTCGAAATCATCCTGAAGGACGGCCGCCGTCGCAGCTATTCCATGGCTGGCGCGCCGCACACCGGCAGCCCGCTGGAACTGCACATCCGGCACATGCCGGGGGGCCTCTTCACTGATCACGTGTTCGGCGCCGGCGACACGCAGATGAAGGAACGCGAGATCCTGCGCCTGGAAGGGCCCTTCGGATCGTTCTTCCTGCGCGAAGACAGCGACAAGCCGATCGTTCTGCTGGCCAGCGGCACGGGCTTCGCGCCCGTCAAGGCCATCGTCGAACACATGATCCACAAGAACATCAACCGTCCGGTCGCGCTGTATTGGGGCGGCCGCCGTCCGCAAGACCTTTATATGGACACGCTGGCGCAGTCCTGGTCCGCGCAACTGCCGAACTTCCGCTACGTGCCGGTGGTGTCCAATTCGCTGCAGGAAGACAACTGGACCGGCCGCACCGGCTTTGTCCACGAAGCCGTGATGCACGACATCGCGGATCTTTCCGGGCACCAGGTCTATGCCTGCGGCACGCCGCTGATGGTCGATGCGGCCCGCCGCGAGTTCAGCGCGCAGAACGGTCTGCCGCCGGAAGAGTTCTACGCGGACGCCTTCACGTCCGAGGCCGATCTGGCGAAGGCCGGGTCGTAAGTAATATGTTTTTTTATTACTTAGGCGGCTGCAAAGCGGCAAGGTAAACTGCTTTGGCAGCGGCCTGCCGGGGTACGCGGACATCGGGTCCGCGCACGCAACCGGCATGCAAGGAGCGATGCGGGCATGAAAGTAGCGGTATTGGGTAGCGGCATTATCGGCATCTCCAGCGCCTGGTGGCTCAGCCAGGCGGGTCATGACGTCGTGGTCATAGACCGCTGCACCGGTCCCGCCCAGGAAACCAGCCTTGCCAATGGCGCGCAGATTTCCGTCTCCTACGCCGAGCCCTGGGCCAATCCCCAGGCGCCGATGAAGCTGCTCAAGTGGATGTTCCGCGACGACGCGCCGCTGCTGTTCCGTCCGCAACTGGACTGGCGGCAGTGGATGTGGGGGCTGGCATTCCTGCGCGAATGCCTGCCTGGCCGGCTGGCCCCCAACATCCGCGCCATGGTTCGCATGGCCGAATACAGCCGCGCCACGCTGCGCGGCATGCGCGTCGAACTCGGCATCCAATACGACCACCTCGAACGCGGCATTCTGAATTTCTACCGCGATCCCCACGAATTCGAAAACTCGCAGCGCGCCGCCGGCCTGATGCGCGACTTCGGCGTCGAGCGCCGCGTCGTGAACACCGACGAAGTCATCGCCATCGAGCCCGCGCTGGCGCCGCATCGCGCCACGATCGTGGGCGGCGACTACACGCCCGAGGACGAAAGCGGGGACGTGCACCTCTTTACCGTCGCGCTGGCCGAACACTGCGCCCGCGCGGGCGTCGAATTCCAGTACAACACGCGTGCCACCCGGCTCCTGACGCAGGGCGGGGCGGTCACTGGCATCGAACTCATCCAGCCCGACGGCCGCTATGCCACGCTGTCGGCAGACGCCTATGTCGTCGCCATGGGCAGCTTCAGCCCCGCGATGCTGCGTCCCCTCGGCATTCCGTGCAACGTGTATCCGGCAAAGGGCTATTCGGCCACGTTCCCGGTGCGCAATCCGGGTGCGACCCCCACCGTCAGCCTGACGGACAGCAGCCACAAGATTGTCTTCTCGCGGCTGGGCGACCGGCTGCGCATGGCAGGCACGGCGGAACTTTCCGGCTATTCGCGCAGCCTGAATACGGGCCGTTGCGAGGCCCTGACCCGCCTCGCCAAAGAACTCTTTCCCGACGCGCTCGATTTCGAGCGCGTCAGCTATTGGTCGGGCCTGCGCCCGTCCACTCCCTCGAACGTGCCTATCATCGGCCGCAGCCGTATTCCGAATTTGTATATCAATACCGGACACGGTACGCTTGGCTGGACGATGGGTGTTGGCTCGGGCCGGGCATTGGCCGATCTGCTCAGTGGACGGCGGCCAGAACCGGAATTCCCTTTTCTTGGTCTGTGAACCTATGAAGAAACTGCAATTGGCGGGCGTTGCCCGCGCGATGTTCGCCAGCCGGCGTGCATGGGTGTTTGGCGCCGCGATGGCGATGGCCGGCGTGGCAAACGCCGCACCCGTCGAAATCCAGGTCTGGCACACCCTGACAGATGCAAACAAGGCCGAGTTCGAAAAGCTCGCCAAGCAATACAACAAGGAACAGGACGACGTCAAAGTGACGCTGCGCGGTTTCGCGTCGCCGACCGCCCTGGAACAAGAGGCGGTGTCCGCGGTCAAGGCCAAGAAGGGCCCGAACCTGCTGCAACTGTCCGATAACCACTCGCCCGAAGTCGTGGCCCAGCACAAAGCGGTGCTGCCGCTCTACGAATTGCTGGCCAAGTATCCGATCAAGGACCTGAACTGGTTCGTGCCGGCCACCAGCAGCTTCACCCGCGACAGCAAGGGCCGCCTGCTGGCTTTCCCCTGGATGGCCGAAGTGCCGGTGATGTTCTACAACACCGCCGCCTACAAGAAGGCCGGTCTCGATCCCAACAAGCCGGCGCGCACCTGGACCGCGCTGCAGGCCGAACTCCTGAAGCTGCGCGATGTGGCCGATATCGACTGCCCCTACGCGTCCAGCGATCAGGTCGCGGTCCACCTCGAGAACCTGGCCCCGATCAACAATCAGCTGTTCACCAGCAACAACAACGGCCTGGATGCGGTCACCAAGAAATCCGCCGCGCCCGCCATGCAGTTCGACACGCTGTACATGCGCCACATCTCGCTGATGGTCAGCTGGAAGCGCTCGCTGCTGTTCACGGCGTATTCCGGCGACAACGCCTCCGACAAGCTGTTCGCCAAGGGCGAATGCGCCGTGCTGACGGCCAATTCGGGCGCGCTCGGCCAGTTCCTCGCCACCAAGTCGCTGTCCTTCGGCGTCTCGCCGCTGCCTTATTACGAGCAAGCCACGAAGGAGGGCGGCAAGCCCTTCGTCAGCGGTTCGGCGCTGTGGGCGCTTGAGGGCCATCCGCAGGCCCAGGAAAAGGCCACCGCGCAGTTCCTGGCGTGGCTGTCCAAGCCGGTGGTCGCCGCCGAATGGCATCAGCGCACGGGTTACCTGCCGCTGACCGAAGCCGCCTTCCGTGCCTCGGACGTGTCGTTCTACAGCAAGATCCCGGGCGCGCAGGCGTTTGTGGCTTCGATGAGCGCCAAGCCCGTCCAGAACGCACGCGGTTTCCGCATGGCCAACTACGAGCGCATCGAACCCGTGCTGAACAAGGAACTCACCGATGCCTTCGATGGCAAGGTGCCTCCCGTTTCTGCGCTGAACAACGCCGCCGCGCAGGCGCGCACCATTGCCACGCAGCGCTGATCGCTCCGCATAGCGGCGCGCTCCCGCAGCGCCGCGCAGCAGAAGAAAGCCTGGTCTACGGACCAGGTTTTTTTTTATCCGGATTCGTCGCCAGTGAAGGGTGGATGAATCCATCCGTCCGTACATGCCAGTCTGGCGGCGCCATCGGCGCTCGGCCACCATGCCGTTCAAGCGTGTCGCTTCCGATGCGCGCTTTGTTCGCGGTGAGGCATGGTACGAATCTTCTTTCTGGCCGCCGGGCTGTCTTGCCTGGGCGCATGCACGTGGTCGGGCCCGGGCTCAGGCCGAGACACAACCTCCTGGCAGGCGGCCAACCCGTTCTCGCAAGGGTTCCGCTTCGACTGGCAACTATCCGGCGATCCCGCCGTCGCGCCGCTGCAGGTCTTCGACGACGGGCGCGAGACCTGGCTGCAATTCCAGCCGGGCCAGCCGTTGCCCGCCATCTTCGGTGCGGGCGATGGCGGCGAACACCCGTTGCCTTATGTGCGCCGCGACCCTTACGTCGTGGTCGCCGGTGCATGGAAAGCACTGAGCTTTCGCGGCGGCAGGCTGGCTGCTCGGGCGCAGCGGGCGCATGGTGCGGCGGACATTCCGTCGCCCTTGACCCAATCTGCCTCGCGTATGGTACAGCCCCCGGCAACTGTTGTAGATGCATCGCAGCGTTCGCGGGCGGATTTCACCTCGCACACGAAGCTCGTCGCTGACTCGGCCCCGCGCGCGGATGGGGGCGCGCTGGCCGACACAGAAGCGTCGAGCCGTCCTGCCCCGCAGTCCGTCACGCTTGCGGGCGCGACGTCGACCGACACGCTCGTTGGCGCGCAGGCCGCCCCGTTCCGGGCCGCGCCGCCC
>NZ_DIEJ01000152.1:0-12083 GCF_002418565.1 Achromobacter sp. UBA5777
CGCGCCCCGCGCCGCCGACGGCGCAGCAGACGGCGATCGAACTGCCCTGGCGGCTGATCCTCAGCCCATATGCGCAGGAGCGCTGGCGCCACGCCAAATTCCCCGCCACGTCAGCAGCCACGCTGCATACGGAGCTATGGCATTCGCGGCTGCTGGCGCCCGCGTCGGCCGATCCCGATGTCGAACCGCCGCAGGCCGACGCCCAGCGCACCGTGCGCGCGGTATGGGCATTGGGCGGCGAAGGCACCACGAAGCCCATGCAATCGGCCTTTCCCGTGCCGGCCAGCACGTATCTGCCCGCCCCCGGCATCAGCCCCTTCCGCATGCCGATGGACGACTTCGACCGGTTCCAGATCGCGCATCTGTCTTCCAATTTCTCGGTCGCCAATTACGCGCCGCAGGCCATCGGCACGAACCTGCTGATGTTGTCCGCGCTGGGCGCATGGCTGGACTCGCGCGGCAACTGGGATGCGCCCGGGCTGTCGCTGGAAGAATGGACGCATCGCGGCGCGATGGGGCGCGATCACTACGTGCGCGTGGTCTACAAGGGCCTGCTGTTTCCGTTTGGCCATCGCGTCTCGCTCATCAAGGTCAGCGAACGCAAGTTCCATCGCGACCGCAGCGGCAATCCGGCGTACCTGCGCCAACGCCTTTTCATCGTCGTGCGCGAGCGCGAAAAGGTTTTTGCGCATCCTGACTACGTGACGCGCGATCCCGCGGGCAACACCGTGTTCCTGCATCGTCAGATGCCGTTGACCAGCGTGCGCATCCTGACCTCGTCTACGCCCAACCTCGATTCGCCGCTGGCATCGCCCGGCGGCATCTTGGGCCAACTGCTGTTCTGGCCTTACGTGGGCGGCGCACCATTCCGCTTCGCCTGCGCGGCCACGGACATCGACGGCCGCGTCATGCAGTTCGACCTGCCCATGATCTTCATGGACGGCGGCGAGGCCTGCCCGCGCAAGCAATCCGGGCAATGGCTGACGCCCATGTTCGACAAGGCGGAAGACTTTGCCGAAACCGCCCGGACCGCGTGGCGAAACGCCCCGCTGTCGCAGCGCAGCGCGCCCATGAACCAGCAGCAGGTAACGCTGGCGCCCAGCCAGAAGGCGGGCGACACCGCGGCGCAGGCCGACTCGCTGGAATTCGACGCGGTGGTCGACAAGGGCAACGTCCAGTTGCGGGCCTACAGCGACGACCTGACCGGCCCCGTTTTCTATCCGTACATCCGGCGTGCCGCCATCCGCATCGCCGCGCTGGCCAAGCTGACCGGCAGCGCAAAGAACAGCACGCTGACATGGAATCCGTACTACCTGGCGCACGGCTTTGACGGCAATGCCGGACAGGTGTTCGGCGACATCGATGCGGAGCCCGGCTACCAGGGCGGCGCATCCCTGGACTTTTCGGCGCAGGGCGACCGCTCGGGCGGCTTCGTACAGCCGAATCTGCGGCCCACGGCGCTGTCGCGGCTGGCGGGCCCGATCAGCGGCAAGGCCGACGACTTCATCGCCGGGCGCATGATCGGCGCCGACGTGTTCCCCGCGTCGGGCGGCGGGCTGCCGTTGCCGCTGCTGTTTGGCTGCATTCCGCTGGGCGACGTGATCCAGGTCGTGGAGGACGTGGCCGGCCAGGCTGACAAGGTGCCGCGCTTCGTGGCCGAGGCCTGCTCGCAACTCGAAAGCCTGGTGAACGACGCCGGCCGGCTGTACGGGCTGGTGGCGGGCATGGTGCAGGAACCGGGCCGCATCGCCCAAGGCGCCCTCACCGCGCTGGACGACACGCTGGACGACCTGCAGGCGCAGGCCGAGGCGTACGCGCAACCGCTGGTACAGAACGCGCGCGACCAGGTGGACGCGCTGGCGGCGGCGGCCACGGCGATCAGCGCGCAGGTGGCGCAGCTGGCCGGCATGTCGTTCGACACGGCGCCCGCCCTGCCCGGCCTGCCTGCGGCGTTGACCACGGCGCAAGGCGCCATCACCAACCTGCGAGGCGCGGCGGACGCCAAGATCGGCGGCGCTTCGCTGCCATCGGGTCTGCGCCAGTCGCTCCTGGAAGCGGCACGGACAGCCGAGATCCTGGTCAACGGCCTGGGCGTCGTGCCCGTGCTGCTGACGCAGGGCAAGACGCTGTACGACGCGCTGGATGCGCTGATCGGCCAGCCCGATCAACTGGGTGCCATCTTTTCCGACCCTACGGTGCTCAAGCCCCGGCTGCAGGCCGTCTCTGCGGCGGTGCAGCCGCTGGCCGACACGATTGCCGCGTCCGTACTGCTGGATGGCGCGCCGCGCCAATTGCTGACCACCGCGCTGCGCGCCGTCAAGACCGCCATGGATGCGGTGCTGGCCAGCGCCGAGTTGCTGGAGATGCTGACCGGCGACGAATTGACTCTGCGCTTTGACTGGAATCCCGCGATCAAGAGCTGGTCGCTGGTCGCGGGCGAGCCGCCCCTTTTTCGCGCCAATGACCCGCAGGGCTTTCGCGTGGCCGTGGAAGCCAAGGTGCGCAAGAACGGCCAGAGCGCGCCCAAGCTGTCGGTGATGTGTTCGCTCAAGAGCTTTGACCTGGTGCTGATCGCGCCGGCCAGCTTTCTGGAACTGAATTTCGAGAAGATCGAGTTTCGCGTGGACACCGCGTCCAAGATGAACGTGGACGTGCTGCTGACGGGCATCAAGTTCGTCGGGCCGCTATCGTTCGTGGAAACGCTGCGCGACCTGATTCCGCTGGACGGCTTCTCCGATCCGCCGCATCTGGACATCACGCCGCAAGGCATCGACGCGGGCTACAACGTGGCGCTGCCGGCCATCGCCATCGGCGTGTTCAACCTGTCCAACCTGAGCCTGGGAGCGGGCTTCACGGTGCCCTTCATCGGCCAGCCGCTGTCAGTACGCTTCAACTTCTGCACACGCGAACAGCCCTTCAACCTGTCCGTCTGCATGTTCGGCGGCGGGGGCTTTTTCGGCATCACGCTGGATCCGAAGGGCGTGCAGATCATGGAGGCGGCATTCGAGTTCGGCGCCAGCGTGTCTGTGAACCTGGGCGTGGCCTCGGGCGGCGTGCACGTCATGGCGGGCATCTATTTCCGCATGGAGCAGACCGCGTGCTCGCTGACCGGCTACTTCCGCATGGGCGGGTACGTCAGCGTGCTGGGGCTGATCAGCGTGTCGATCGAGCTGTACCTGGAGATGCGCTACGAGTTCGAAAGCGGCAAGTGCGCCGGACGCGCCACGCTGACGATCGAGATCGAGATCTTCATGTTTTCCAAAACCGTGGAGATCAGTTGCGAGCGCAAGTTCGCGGGCGCCAACGGCGACCCGGGATTTCGCGACCTGATGGGCCCGCGTCCCGACCTGCCGCTGGACGAGGAACTGGCGCTCATCGACGACGACAGCCGCTACGCCTGGCGCGAATACGCCGAAGCCTTTGCCTGAGGATTGCCCATGCCCAAGCAAACCATCCTGTGGACCGTCATTCCCAACGGCCGCGTGCCGGACGGTGAATTCGCCGGACGCCTGCGCGTGTCCATCGTGGCGTCGCCCCGGCTTACGCCCCAGGCCGCCGACGAGCAGCGGCTGGATGCCTACGCGGACTGGGTCGACTGGCCCGCCTCGCTTGCCCGCGTGCGCTTCACGCTGAACGCCGATGGCGAGGAGATCCCGTTGGAAACACTGCCGCAGGCAGATTCGCAGCTCTGGACGCGGCTCCTGCCGCCTGCGACGCCAGTGGCCGGCTTTGTGTTCCGCGACATGAGCCGCGTGAACCTGTTTTCGTTTTCCGTCGCCAGCGTACTGAGCCTGACGCGCGAGCATTATGGAAACCTGGCGCTCAACGCCACCACCACACACCCGACGCTGCTGCCATGGCGCAACGCGCATCCCGGGTTGCGCGGCCTGCTGGAAGCCTGCGGCACCCGGACCGAACACGTGCGCGGCGACGGCCGCGAGCGCGTCGAACAGCTGGTGCCGGGCCTGGACCGGTTCTTCGGCGATCGCGAAGGCGGTATCGACCGCGCGTTGCGCGGACAGGTCTACGGCGAGCACAGCGTGTATCCCGGCAAGACCACTGCCCCCGGCGGCGAGGCCGATGGCAAGCCGCAGGCCGGCCCCACGTTCGCGCTGCGCGCCATGCCCGGCCGGTGGCAAGACCCGGCGCATCAAGGCGTGGACCAGAGCCTGATGGCGAGCTGGCGCTCGCAGGGCGAGTACACGCTCTTCATGGCCAACCGCTTCTATCGTCGCGATCCGCCCACGGCCGCCCAGCGTGCGATCCGGCGGCCCGACGGCAAGAACGTACCGCCTCCTCCCAAGCCGCCCGAGATGGATTTCCACGCCATCGTCGCCTCGTATGGCGATTACCCGGCGCTGATGCGGCGGCTGGGGCTGGTGATCGACTGCGTGCTGCCTGCCGATTCGCCCCTGGACAAGCAGATCGCCGCCGGGCAGCAAGCTCAGGGCCGAATCTTTCTGGTGCCCCGCTGGGACGGCGGGCAGCCCGAGGGTGGCGCCTTTCCCGCGACGGCTTGGCGTGGCGATGCGGAGCGCTTCACGACGCGGCCGCGCAGCCCCGACCATGAGCGCGGCATGCTGCGGCTGCGCAGCGCCGACGACCGCTGGAATCTCACCGAGCCGCGCAATCCGCTATTCGACGTCTACCAGCTGGATCCGGACGGCGCCGCGCTCAAGACGGTGGACTTCGTCCTGACGGCGCAGAACCTGATCGGCCGCAGCCTGAAGCACGGCGCCGACGGCGAGGTGACCTACAGCACCGGAGACAAGCAGCCGGTGGCGGCCCTGCGTTCCGGCGGCCTGGGCATTTCGCGCCGAGACCGTGCGCGCGAAGTCGCGCAGAATGCCGCGTCGGCGGCGCTCAAGAATGCGGCGCTGGAGGGTGCGCCGGGCAGCATGCTGCTCTACACGGAAGACCTGCTGCGCGGCTACCGTATCGACGTCCAGCCCTACCCGGCCAATGACCCGCAGAAGTGGCAATCGCTCTGCCATCGCCACGGAGTGTACCGCTGCACCGACGGCGGGCCGGACCTGGATCTGCCGGACGACGAAGGCTACGTCAAAGGCGCGTCCGCCACGGGCGGTGGGCAACCCGACGATCACTACCTGCACGAGTCTCTGTTCCGCTGGACGGGCTGGAGCCTTGTCGCGCCCCGCCCCGGGCGCACGCTGCGCGACGAGACGGACCCGGCAAGCGGCGTGCAGGGCGAACGGCCCGAGGACGTGCAGGACACGGTCACGGACAAGGGCAACGGCCTGGCGGTAACCTTCAGCGCGGTCAAGGGGAGCCTGCCGCGGCTGCGCTACGGCATGCCCTACCGGCTGCGCGCGCGTCTGGTCGACCTGGCAGGCAACAGTCTGGCGCCGGACGATCCGTCGCTGGAAAAGGACGACAACGTCACGCAGCCGGTCACCTACTGGCGCTTCGAACCCGTGGACCCGCCCGCGCTGGTGCATCGCACGCGAACTAGCGAAGGCGAATCGCTGGAACGCCTGGTGATCCGCAGCAACCGCGGCCAGGATCCGCAGGTCTATCTGGCCAGCCCGGATTTTCTGGCGTCGGCGACCACCATCGATTTCACCTACAGTCCGGTCAACGAACGGCATGTGGTGCCACCGAAAGCTGCCCAGCTGCAATGCGAAACGCATGGGCTGTTCGACACCATGTTCGGCACCGCTGATGGCATCAAGAAGGCGTACGAAATCTCGGCCCGCGACATCGGCACGCTGTTCGACAAGCTGCCCGGTTCGCAGGTGGAGCTGATTACCCCGCAAGCGCTTGCCGAAGTCGCCCGGACGGACCAGGTTCCGCCGCAGCAGCCCAGCGCCGAAGAACCCACGGGTCAGCGTCTGGCCGCGGGCCAATACGTGATCCACGGCGAGGCGCAGGTGCGCACGCCGTATCTGCCCGACGCAGCCGCGTGGGGCATCTGCCTGCGCGCGCAACCCGGCTACAGCCTGCCAGGCGTCACGGGACCGGCATTACTGGGCGAAGGCGTCGCCGTGCTGGCCACGCCGTCCGCCGGTGAACTGGTGCTGCTGGTTACCTATGCGGGCCAATGGCCCGACACTCAAGGTCTGCGCATTGCGCTGGCCGAACGCCCCGCCACGCTGACCGATCCGCCCTGCTCCGAAAGCTATCCGGACGACGGCATGCCCAAGTGGGACAAGGACAACCGGATCCTGACGTTCTTCCTGCCCAAGGGCATGATTGCGCGGCTGCGTTATTCCAGCTTCGTGCACCATGGGCTGCTCAATACGTTCGGCCTGCCGGAATGGACCGGCACCGACGCCGGCCGCAAGACATTGCAAACCGCCGCCATCCTGGGCAATTGCTGGATGCTGACGCCGTACCGCCCGCTCGTGCTCGTGCATGCCACCCAGCAGCCTGTCTGCGACCCGGTCCTGCTGCTGCCCGGCCAACCACAGCGCGAGCCCGGCGCGGCGCATGTCGATCTGGAAGCGCGCGTGCGGCTGCACGGGCCGACGACCGGCAAGATCGAGATCGAGGCCGACTGGCACGAATGGGAAGACGATCCAACGCGGCCTCGTCCAAGACGGCTCGACGGTCACGGCGTGCTGGCCGAGATGCCGCTGGCCGAGAACTATCCCAACCTCTTCAGCCTGAGCCACATCATCGCGGAACAGTCGTTCAACGGCACACGCCAGCGTGCGCCGGGCAACCGCCACGAGTTCGGCGATACGCGCTTCCGGCTGATCCGGTACCGGCTGCGCGCGACCACGCGGTTCCGCGAATACCTGCCGCCCGCGCTGTATGACCAGACGGACAAGGTGACCGTCCTGGGCCCCATCGCGCAGGGGCCGCTGGTGCAGGAAGGCGCCGCGGACGACCCCGGCGCCCCGGTGCTGGCGCAGGCCGGCGAGGCGCCCAACACCATCGTGCCGGCCAGCGCACCGCCCGATGCGCCGCGCCTCATGTATGTGTTGCCCACGTTCCGCTGGCAGCAGACCGCGGGCGACGGCACGCTGGACATCACGCGCCTGGGCAACGGGCTGCGCGTGTGGCTGGAGCGCCCGTGGTTCTCGTCGGGTGACGGCGAACTGCTGGGCGTGGTGATCTACGGCGAAAACAGGAACTTCACCGACGTGCCCGACGCGCTGACGCCGCTGGTCACGCAGTGGGGCATGGACCCGCTGTGGGACGCGCCGCTGCCCAAGCACCGCACCCGCGCCGCCGACTTTCCGGCGCGCGTCATCGACGAGGACGTGCCGTTGCAGGAAATGCCCGGCCAGCGCGTGCGCGTGGTCGGTCACCGCGTGCGATGGGACGACGAGCGCGCCCGCTGGTATTGCGACATCGAGCTGGACCCGGGCCGCAGCTACATGCCGTTTGCACGGCTGGCGCTGGCGCGGTATCAGCCCAACGCCATTGACAGCGCCAAGCTCTCGCGCGTTGTCCTGGCCGAGTTCTCGCAGGTGCTGCCGCGCCGCCGCGCCGTCTTCACGCGTCAGCGCGGCCGGCTGGCGTTCACGCTGCGCGGCGTGGTGCCGGCGCACGGGCCGATGCAGTTTCCGATGGAGTCCGAGTATCTGGACATCTCGTTCATCCCCGGTCCCGGGCAAACGGGCGAAACCGGCCGAAACCGGGTCGAGCTGGTGCTGCAGACCCGCGATCCGGCGCTCGACACCGACCTGGCGTGGACGGACGCAAGCGTGCTGGCCTCCAGTCTGCTCAGTCCGGCCAGCGGCGGCATCACGCAGACAATCAGTCCGGCGGTCACCGACGTGGCGCGCCGGTTGACCCCGCGCGACGTGTCGTTGCACGAGGCGCCGGCCCGGCTGGGCGAGATCGTTGCCGGTCCCGTGGTGCGGTTTCCGCCGGTGTTCGAAGGCCCGGTGCTGGGCGAGCTGCTGGACCCTGTCATCTGGAGCGCGGGCGTACTCCTGCCCGATCTCGCCGGCAAGCCTGCACGGGTTGCGGTGCGCGAGTACGAGCGCTATTACACCGACAGCACCGTGCCGGAGCAGCGCGCGGGCGCCGTCCGACAGCGGCGCGTGGTGGAGGAACGGCTGGTGTATTCGGCGGTGTTCGATCTGTGAGTTCGATCTGTGAGTTCGATCTGTAATGCGGCGCGGACGGGTGGTGCGGGCAAAAAAAGAGGGTGCCCGCAGGCACCCTTGAATCCACCCTACAACAGCACCTGCAACTACACACCTGCATGCGGCGCCCGGCATCCCTTGCGGGGTGCGGGGGCCGCCGGCCGACACAGCCGCGTCAGGCCGCCTTCTGCGTCTTGCCGTGTTCGAACTGCGCTTCTTCGGTCGAGCCGGTCAGCGCGGTCGTGGACGACTTGCCGCCCTCGATCGTCTGCGTCACGGCGTCGAAGTAGCCCGTGCCCACTTCGCGCTGGTGCTTCACGGCGGTGAAGCCCATTTCGGCGGCGGCGAATTCCTTCTGCTGCAGTTCCACGAAGGCGCTCATCTGGCGACGGGCGTAGCCGTGGGCCAGCTCGAACATGCCGTAGTTCAGCGCGTGGAAGCCGGCCAGCGTGATGAACTGGAACTTGTAGCCCATGGCGCCCAATTCGCGCTGGAACTTGGCGATGGTGCCGTCGTCCAGGTTCTTCTTCCAGTTGAAGGACGGCGAGCAGTTGTAGGCCAGCAGCTTGCCCGGGAACTGGCGATGGATGGCGTCCGCGAACTTGCGAGCGTATTCCAGGTTGGGTGTGGACGTTTCGCACCAGATCAGGTCGGCGTACGGCGCGTAGGCCAGGCCGCGGGAAATGGCCTGATCGATGCCGGCGCGGGTGCGGAAGAAGCCTTCCACCGTGCGATCGCCCGTGATGAAGGGACGGTCGTTTTCGTCGACGTCGCTGGTCACCAGGTCGGCGGCGTCAGCGTCGGTGCGCGCCAGCAGCAGCGTGGGCGTGCCCATCGTGTCGGCGGCCAGACGGGCCGACACCAGCTTGGCCACGGCTTCGCGGGTCGGCACCAGCACCTTGCCGCCCATGTGGCCGCACTTCTTCACGGAAGCCAGCTGGTCTTCGAAGTGGACGCCAGACGCGCCGGCCTCGATCATGGCCTTCATCAGTTCATACGCGTTGAGCACGCCGCCGAAACCGGCCTCGGCATCCGCCACAATGGGCGCGAAGAAGTCGATGTAGCCTTCGTCGCCGGGGTTCTTGCCTTCCATCCACTGGATCTGGTCGCAGCGCGTCAGCGAATTGTTGATGCGGCGAACCACTTGCGGCACGGAGTTGGCCGGGTAAAGCGACTGATCGGGATACATTTCGCCGGCCAGGTTGGCGTCACCGGCGACCTGCCAGCCCGACAGATAGATGGCCTTCAGGCCGGCCTTGACCTGCTGCATGGCCTGATTGCCGGTCAGGGCGCCCAGCGAATTGACGAACGGCTCGCTGTGCAGGAGTTCCCAAAGACGCGTGGCGCCGCGGCGGGCGAGCGTGTGTTCGACGCTGATCGAGCCACGCAGGCGGATGACGTCCTCGGCGCTGTAGTCGCGCTTGATGCCCTGCCAGCGGCTGTTTTCGGCCCAATCTTTCTGAAGGTTGCGGATTTCGGTTTCGCGATTGCTCATGGTGATGCTCCTGGTCAGTGATAAGAGACTTCAAAAGATTCGCGTCTGGCTTTGCGTGAATCGATGGGAGAAAGTCTATGCCTGTGCTGCGGAGCAATGTGGAGCCGAGTCTTATACAAGACGAAAAATCTTAGTCATTTAAATCAATGGGTTATGAGGAGGATTTTGTATAATGAAACGCCGTTGTCGTTTGTGAAATGCTGTCCCGCTGCTGCGCAGCACGCGCTTTCACATGCCGAGAGTTACGTTTCACATTGCGGAAAATCGGCCGCTTTTGAAGCGCCTACAATGCCGCCATCCCCGTTTTATTTGTCTCTGCTATGACCCTGTCTCACGGCCCGCTTGGGCAGAGCGTGGCCTACGCCTCGCAATACGATCCCTCGCTGCTGTTTCCCATCGCGCGTTCGCACAACCGCGCGGCGCTCAATCTGACCGCCGGCAGCTTGCCGTTCACGGGCGTGGACCTGTGGAACGCCTATGAGCTGTCGTGGCTGGATGCCAAGGGCAAGCCTCGGGTGGCCATGGCGACGTTTTCGGTGCCGGCCGACAGCCCTAACATCATCGAATCCAAGTCGTTCAAGCTGTACCTGAATTCGTTCAACCAGACCCGCCTGGTCAATTCGGCGGCGCTTCGCGGCCGGCTGGAACGCGACCTGAGCGCAGCCGCGGGCGCGCCTGTCGGGCTGGACTTCTTTCTGCCGCAACGGTTTTCCGAGCTGCAGATGGGCGAGCTGGACGGCATCTATATAGACAAGCTGGATATCGAGATCGACACTTACGAGCCCGCGCCCGAACTGCTGCGTACCCGGGCCGGCGATGTGGTCGAGGAGACGCTGGCGTCGCGCCTCTTGAAGTCGAACTGCCCGGTGACCGGCCAGCCCGATTGGGCCACGGTGCAGATCCGCTACCGGGGCAAGCCGATCGATCGCGAATCCCTGCTGCGTTATGTGGTGTCGTTCCGCCAGCACGCGGAATTCCACGAACACTGCGTCGAGCGCATCTTCAGCGACATCATGCAGGCCTGCGGGCCGGAGCAGTTGACGGTGTACGCGCGGTATACCCGGCGCGGCGGGCTGGACATCAATCCGTGGCGCAGCAACTTTGAAGCGGCGCCGCCCGCGGACGTGCGCACGGTTCGGCAGTAAGCATTCCAGCAAGCTGATCCGCGCCGATACCGGCTATCGATAACCGGCGCTTACCGCAAACGGCCTTCCCGGGAACTGACCCGGGGAGGCCGTTTTGTTTCACCGCTTTCGCATCACTTCACGAACGGCTCGGGGCGCGGCGTGTCGTCTTCGGACGGGGGCAGGAACGGGTACTGGATGACCGGCTGGTCGCCCGTCAGCGTCTTCAGAAACGCCACGATCTGGCCGTTTTCCTCGGCCGTGAACGTGCGGCCCAGTTGCAGGCGGCCCATCACGTCGACGGCCTGCGTCAACGTGGCCGCTTCGCCGTCATGGAAGTACGGATAGGTCAGCGCCACGTTGCGCAGCGTCGGCACCTTGAAGTTGAAGCGGTCCGCGTCCTTGCCCGTGACCGCGGCGCGGCCTTCGGCCTTGTTATCGGTGACGTACGGCGTGACCAGCCCCATCTTCTGGAACGAATTGCCGCCCACCGCCACGCCGTTGTGGCAGGCCACGCAGCCGCTGTTCTTGAAGAGCTCATAGCCCGCCAGCTCGCGCACCGTCAGCGCCTTCTTGTCGCCCTTGAGCCATTGGTCGAAGCGCGAATTCGGCGTGACCAGCGTTTCTTCAAACGCGGCCAGCGCGCTGGTTACCTCGTCGATGGTGATCTTGTCTTTGCCAAAGACTTGATTGAATTCGGCGCGATAACCGGGGATGGAATTGAGCACCTGCACCGCCAATTCGTGCGTGGAGGCCATTTCCATCGGGTTTTCGATCGGGCCACCGGCTTGCTCGCGCAGGTCCTTGGCGCGGCCGTCCCAGAATTGGGCAATGTTCAGGCTGGAATTGAGCACGGTGGGCGAGTTGATGCCGCCCTGCTGCCACTTGTGGCCGATGGAGGCCTTCAGGTTGTCCGAGCCGCCCATGGCCAGGTTGTGGCACGAATTACAGGAGATTGCGCCGGAGCGCGACAGACGGGGATCGAAGAAAAGCTTTTTGCCCAGCTCGACCTTGGCCGGTTCCTTGATGACCGCCGGTTCGACGGGCTGGATGGGTTCTTGCGATGCGCTCCAGACCTGCCCTGCCCACAGTCCGAGTACCAGCCCCGCAGCCAGCAACGTTGTTTTCTTTCTCATTTGCTTCTCCTGTGAATAACCAGTCAGACGATGTGGTTATTACAGCGAGGAAGCCAGGCATTGACCTTGCGAGGCGTCAATCGGCGTCGGCCGGCGCCAAAGCTCGAACCTGAAGCTTGACGGCGCGCAACGTGGCGTCGGCGCCGTCAAGGGCAATCAAAGGGTCGAGCGGTCAGGGCCGCGCGGCGGCCACCGTGGCGGGCGGTTCAGCGCGGCGCGCCTGCACCGCGATCCACTGCGCCAGGAACGCCGCCACGGCGAACGC
>NZ_DIEJ01000154.1:0-10832 GCF_002418565.1 Achromobacter sp. UBA5777
AGCGCGCGGTGGCGCCCAAGTATCGCCACCCGCAAACCGGAGAAACCTGGAGCGGCCGCGGCAAGGCGCCGCGCTGGCTCGCTGCCGAAGAAGCCGGCGGCGCCACCCGCGAGAGTTTTCTTATCAAGGAATAAAACCTATTCCTCAGTAAGAAATAAAACGGCGCACCATTATGGTGCGCCGTTTTTATTTTAGGAAACCGCCACAGAGGACCTTCCCAGCTCAACGCGCGGGAAATTGAATCTCTCGTTCAGCACCGTTATTGCCCGGGAAATTGTCGAATATGGCGCGCACCAGATAGGGCATGGTGCGAAGCAAATCATCGCGCTCGCTCAATATGAAGGCGGTTGAACGGTAAACCTCGGCACCGCCCTGCTGCGTATCCCGTATGAAGAGCGACAGCGAATTGCGCTGGACCACCATGGGCACGTCGACCCAGTCCGGGCCCCAGAAACCCGCGCCCATACCCCATGGTCCTGGCCCATAGAAACCGCCATAGCCGCCATAGAAATACGGATCGTACGGACGGCGCACCATGACCTGCGTCTGTGTGGTGCCATAACGGAACGACACCTCGAAGCGAGCCTTTACGCCTTGACGGGCTTCGACCAGCCCCGTGGCGCCGATTCCCGCGCGCACCATGTCCTGGAACGACTGATATTCAAGATTATTGATTTGCGATGGGTCGGCGGGAACAAACTGGTAGGTCTGACCTTCGACAGCCGCCGGCCATTGCTGAAACGACGTCACGCGAGCCGAGACGGTCGGCGCCGCGCAGCCCGTCAACGTCATTGCCCCCAGGACGGCAAGAATACCGGCCCACCGGCCTAGACTGCTGAACCAAGACGACCTGGACATTTGCAACTCCTTCAGCGCACGACGGCGCCATCATAACGAGCTTTGACATAAGCGCTTGCCAAAAGTTTTCAGGCTAGCCCGTAAGCCCAAGGTTCCGCTCATCGGCCAGCCACTACAATAGCCTTCTTGTTCATACAGGACTGCAAATCCCATGCGCACCGACACGCCCGTTACCGTTTACCGCAAGGATTACCAGCCCTACCCCTACGAAATTCCCGAAGTCGCCCTCGCCTTCGACCTCGCGCCCGACGCGACCGAAGTGCGCTGCACGATGCACGTGCAGCGCAGGCCTGAGGCCAGCGCAGACGCCGCCCTGATCCTGGACGGAGAAGAGTTGGAACTCGTGTCGGTAGGCGTGAATGGCGAGCCGCTGCCCGCCGCCAGCTACCAGCTGTCCGAGCACACCCTCACGCTGCGTGGCCTGCCTGCCGACGCCACGGTTGAAATCGTCAGCCGCTGCGAGCCGTCCGCCAATTCCACCCTGATGGGGCTGTACGTGTCAGGCGGCAATTTCTTCACGCAATGCGAGGCCGAAGGCTTCCGGCGCATTACGTGGTTTGCCGACCGCCCCGACGTCATGTCGCGTTATCGCGTGACGCTGCGCGCGCAGCCCGAGTATCCCGTGCTGCTGTCCAACGGCAACCTGATCGCCTCGCGCCAGCTGCCCGACGGCCGCAACGAGGTCGAATGGGAAGATCCGTTCCCCAAGCCCTGCTATCTGTTCGCGCTGGTGGCGGGCAATCTCACGCATCGTGAAACCACGGTCAAGACGGTCAGTGGCCGCGATGTGCTGCTGCAGGTCTACAGCGACCCCGGCTCCGAAACCAAGACCGAATGGGCGCTGGATTCGCTGGTGCGTTCGCTGCGCTGGGACGAAAGCCGTTTCGGGCTTGAACTGGACCTGGACCGCTTCATGATCGTGGCCGTCCATGACTTCAATATGGGAGCCATGGAAAACAAAGGCCTGAATATCTTCAACGCGGCTTACGTGCTGGCCGATCCGCAGACGGCCACCGACGCGAACTACGAAGGTATCGAATCGGTCATCGGGCATGAATACTTCCACAACTGGACCGGCAACCGCGTCACCTGCCGCGACTGGTTCCAACTGAGCCTGAAGGAAGGCCTGACGGTTTTCCGGGATCAGGAGTTCAGCGCCGACATGATGGCCCGCGACATGGACGCCGCAGCCGCGGCCAGCGCGCGCGCCGTCAAGCGCATCGATGACGTCGTGGCGCTGCGCGCCGCGCAGTTCCCCGAAGACGCCGGCCCTATGGCGCATCCGATCCGTCCGGAAAACTACCAGGAGATCGGCAATTTCTACACGGCCACCGTGTACGAAAAAGGCGCCGAGGTCATCCGCATGCAGCACACGCTGCTGGGCGAGGCCGGATTTCGCGCGGGCATGGACGAATACTTCCGCCGCCACGACGGCCAGGCGGTCACGTGCGACGATTTCGTCGCTGCCATGGAATCGGTTTACGTCAAGCAGCATCCCGGCCGCGACCTGTCGGTGTTTCGCCGCTGGTATCGGCAGGCCGGCACGCCCCGCGTTTCGGTCAGGCTCGATCACGACGCCGCCGCGCGCCGTTGCACTGTGACACTTACCCAGTCGTGCCCGCCCGTCGGCGTCGAAAAGAAGGCCGGCCCGGACTACGTCAAAGCGCCCTTCCACATTCCCTTTGCGATCGGTCTGCTGGACCGCGATGGCAACGCGCTGCCGCTGCGCCATGACGGCGCCGTCGTGGACACCGCGCTGCTGGAACTGACCACGCAAAGCCAGCAATGGGTGTTCGAGGATATCGCCGAACGGCCCGTGCCTTCGCTGCTGCGCGACTTCTCCGCGCCGGTCATCGTGGATTACGACTGGTCCAACGAGGAACTGGCGCTGTTGTCCGCTCACGATGGCAATCCGTTCGCGCGTTGGGAAGCCGGCCAGGAACTGGCCACCCGCCAGATTCTGGCGCTGGCGGACGCCCGCCAGGCGGGCCGTACGCTGCACGCCGACGCGGCTTTCATCGACGCCTGGCGCGCATTGCTCACCGATCCCGCATTGGATGCCGCCTACCGTGCGCGCGCCTTGGCGCTGCCGTCGGAAAAGACACTCGCCGAACGCATGCAGCAGGTGGATCCGCCCGCTCTGGCCGTGGCGCGCGACTTCCTGCGCGCCGAACTGGGCCGTCAACTCCAGACCGAATTCCGCCGCGCCTTCGACGAGAACCAGACGCCGGGCGAGTACAGCCCTGCCCCGATTCCCGCCGGCATGCGCGCGTTGAAGAATCTGGCGCTCAGCCACCTGATGGCGGCCGGCGAGCCCGAAGCCCAGCATCTGGCCGAACAGCAATACGCCAATGCGGGCAACATGACCGACAGCATGGCCGCGCTGACTGCCCTGATCAATTTCGGACAAGGCGACTTCCCCCAGCAGGCGCTGGCCGCTTTCTATACAAAATGGAGCGCCAATCCGCTGGTGGTGGACAAGTGGTTCGCGTTGCAGGCGGCCGCCCGCTCGACAACCGTGCAGACCGCCCGCGAGCTGATGAAGCACCCGGCCTTCACGCTGCGCAACCCGAATCGCGCCCGCGCGCTGATTTTCCAGTTCTGCCTCAACAACGCCCGCGGCATGCACCATCCGGACGGCTCGGGCTACGCCTTCTGGGCCGAGCAGGTGCTGGCGCTGGACGCGCTGAACCCGGAAATCGCCGCGCGCCTGGCGCGTGCGCTGGACAACTGGTCGCGCTTCGTTCCCACGCTGCGCGCGCCCATGCAGGCCGCGCTTGAAAAAGTGCGCCAGCACGACGGCCTGTCGCGCAACGTGCAGGAAATCGTATCCAAGGCTTTAGAATTCGCCGCATAGGGAGATCCTTTTGAAACGTAAAACACTGACTCAATACCTGGTGGAGCAGCAACGCTCCGCCCAAGCCTTGGCGCCGGAAGTCCGGCTGCTGATCGAAGTGGTGGCGCGCGCCTGCAAGGCCATCAGCCATGCGGTCAGCAAGGGCGCGCTGGGCGGCGTGCTTGGCAGCCTGGAAAGCGAAAACGTCCAGGGCGAAGTCCAGAAGAAGCTGGACGTGCTGTCCAACGAGATCCTGCTGGAAGCCAATGAATGGGGCGGCCACCTGGCGGCCATGGCCTCGGAAGAGATGGAAACCATCCATCTGATCCCGAACCGCTACCCCAAGGGCGAATACCTGCTGCTGTTCGATCCCCTGGATGGCTCGTCGAACATCGACGTGAACGTCTCCATCGGCACCATCTTCTCGGTGCTGCACGCGCCGCATGATGTGTCGGGCGCCCCCGTCTGCGAAGACGACTTTCTGCAGCCGGGCAACAAGCAGGTGGTGGCCGGCTACGCCGTCTACGGTCCGCAGACAATGCTGGTGCTGACCATCGGCAATGGCGTCGTGGGCTTTACCCTGGATCGCGAAATGGGATCGTGGGTGCTGACGCACGAGAACATCCGCGTGCCGGAAGACACCAAGGAATTCGCCATCAACATGTCGAACATGCGGCACTGGGCCCCGCCGGTCAAGCGCTACATCGACGACTGCCTGGCCGGCTCCACCGGCCCGTTGGGCAAGGATTTCAACATGCGCTGGATCGCCTCGATGGTGGCGGACGTGCATCGCATCCTGACCCGCGGCGGCATCTTCATGTACCCGTGGGACGCGCGCGAACCCGGCAAGGCCGGCAAGCTGCGCCTGATGTACGAAGCCAATCCCATGAGCTTCCTGATCGAACAGGCGGGCGGCGCGGCCATCAACGGCACGCAGCGCATCATGGACATCCAGCCTGAAAAGCTGCACCAGCGCGTGAGCGTGATCCTGGGCTCCAAGAACGAAGTCGAACGCGTGGGCCGCTACCACGCCGAGGACGCGGGCAAGTAAACCGCGTCCGGTCGTTTTGCAGCAAAACAAAAGCCCCGGCCATGACAGCCGGGGCTTTTGCCTGATGCAGACAGTAAGGAGTCAGGCTGGCTTACTTGACCTCTTCGATCGACTTCACGTCGTCCTTGTTGATCTGAACCTTCTTGCCGTTCTGTTCGTATTCATACATGCCCGACTTCTTGTCGTATTCGGGCTCGTCGGGCGCTACGGTCGAAGATCCGTCGCGTTGGTTGATAACCGAAGGCGACGAGCATCCGGCCAGTACTCCAACGCCGGTCATCACCAGGGCCAACGTCATGGTCTTCAGGTTCATGGTCGTGTTCTCCGAGTGTTGAATAGTGATTTCACTCTAGCCGAATCAACCCCCGAAATCGTGTCGGGTTGTGGGCAAAATGCTTAAGAACGTAATCGGACCCGGCCCCAATAAAGAAAAATCCCTCTAAGGGCGTGCCTGAGAGGGGTTGCAACCGTATACAAGCGGCAAGCGTGCTTACACCTTGGCGTGCGCCTCGATGAAACGGCGTACGGACGCTTCGTTGCAGTCCATGACTTCGACGCGCTGCGGCAGCGATTCGAGATCGGCGAGGTTGCCGGGCGGCGTCGCGGGACGGCCAAGCGCTTCCTCGATGGTCTCGGAGAACTTGGCCGGCAGCGCGGTTTCCAGCACGAGCATGGGGATGCCCGGCTCCACGAATTCGCGCGCGACCTTCACGCCGTCGGCGGTGTGCGGGTCGACCAGCACGCCGGTGGCGTCGTACAAGGCGCGAATCGTTGCCAGGCGATCCACATGCGAGCTGGCGCCCGACACAAAGCCATACTGCGACTCGAACTGATCCTTCATGTCGGACAGGTCGAACGCGCCATCACGCGGCAGCGCCGTCCACAGCGCCTTCACGCGATCGGTATCGCGGCCCACCAGATCGAACACGAAGCGCTCGAAGTTGGAGGCGCGCGAGATATCCATCGACGGGCTGGAGGTGGCATACGTCTGCTCGGCGGGACGCGGACGATACACGCCGGTACGGAAGAACTCTTCCAGCACGTTGTTCTCGTTCGTGGCCAGCACGAGGCGGCGGATCGGCAAGCCCATGCGGCGGGCAATGTGACCCGACAGGATGTTGCCGAAGTTGCCCGACGGCACGGCAAAGGACACTTGCTGTCCGGCGCGTTCGGTGGCGCGCAGCCAGCCGTGGAAGTAGTAGACGACCTGGGCGGCAATGCGCGCCCAGTTGATCGAGTTCACGGCGCCCAGGCGATACCGGTTCTTGAAGTCCAGGTCGCCGGCCAGCGACTTGACGATGTCCTGCGCCTGGTCGAACACGCCGCGCACGGCGATGTTGTGAATGTTCTCGTCTTGCAGCGAGTACATCTGCGCACGCTGGAAGGCGCTCATGCGGCCGTGCGGCGACAGCATGAACACCGCGACGCCCTTCTTGCCGCGAAGCGCGTATTCCGCCGCCGAGCCCGTGTCGCCGGAGGTGGCGCCCACGATGTTCAGCGTGGTGCCGCGCTTTTCCAGCACGTATTCGAAGACCTGGCCGAGAAACTGCATGGCCATGTCCTTGAACGCCAGCGTCGGACCTTCCGACAGGCCCAGCAACGACAGCCCGCCGTCGAGCGGACGCAGCGGCACGATGTCCTCGCTGCTGAAGATCTGCGGCGTGTAGGCGGCGCGGGTCAGACGGCGCAGGTCGTCCGCGGGGATGTCCGTGGCGAACAGCGACAGCACTTCGAATGCCAGGTCGGCATACGACAGGCCGCGCCAGGATTCCAGCGTTTCAGCGGAGACCTGGGGCAGCGTCTGCGGCACGGCCAGCCCGCCATCGGGCGCCAGGCCTTCAAGCAGGATGTCGGAGAATTCCAGTGCGGCCATGCCGCCGCGCGTAGAGATGTATTTCATGTCAATGGCTCCACGATGGGCCTGGCTCCCTGGCGAGGGAGCCAAGCTTCATCAGGTCAGGTTCTCCACGCGCAGGCGCGTGACCTTGGACCGCACGAACGGCAGCGATTCGATGCGCTCGATGGCCTGGTTGACGTTGCCTTCCATGGCCTCGTGCGTGAGGAAGATAATGTCCGCGCCGCCGATGTGCGACGGTTGCTGGATCATCGAACCGATGGAAATGCCGCGGTCGGCCAGGATGCGGGCGATGTCTGCCAGCACGCCCGGCTGATCGTCGACGCGCAGGCGCAGGTAGTAGGACGTGCTGACCTGTTCGATCGGCAGGATGGGGGTGTCCGACATGGCGTCCGGCTGGAAGGCCAGATGCGGCACGCGGTTGCCCGGATCGGCGGTGTGCAGGCGCGTCACGTCGACCAGGTCGGCCACGACGGCCGAGGCGGTGGGCTCTTCGCCCGCGCCCTGCCCGTAATACAGCGTTGGGCCGACGGCGTCGCCCTTGACCAGCACCGCGTTCATCGCGCCTTCGACGTTGGCCAGCAGACGCTCGGACGGCACCAGCGCCGGATGCACGCGAAGCTCGATGCCGTCAGGACGGCGCTTGGTGATGCCAAGCAGTTTGATGCGATAGCCCAGACGCTCGGCGTGCTCGATGTCTTCGGCGGCCAGTTGCGAGATGCCTTCGATGTGGGCGCGGTCGAACTGCACCGGCACGCCGAATGCCAGCGAGGCCAGCAGCGTGAGCTTGTGCGCGGCGTCCACGCCTTCCACGTCGAACGTGGGATCGGCTTCGGCGTAACCCAGCCGCTGGGCTTCGGCCAGCACGTCGGCAAACGGCAGGCCGCGCGAACGCATTTCGGACAGGATGAAATTGGTGGTGCCGTTGATGATGCCGGCCACCCACTGGATGCGGTTGGCGGTCAGGCCTTCGCGGATCGCCTTGATGATGGGAATGCCACCGGCGACAGCAGCTTCAAAGTTCACCATCACGCCGCGCTCAGAGGCGGCGGCGAAGATCTCGTTGCCATGCTTGGCCAGCAGCGCCTTGTTGGCCGTAACCACATGCTTGCCGTTGGCGATGGCTTCCAGCACCAGCTCGCGGGCCAGGGTGTCGCCACCGATCAGCTCGACGACGATGTCGATTTCAGGATCGCGCACCAGCGCGTGACCGTCCGTATCCACCACGATGGAATCGCCCACGCGCGCGCGGGCCTTTTCCACGTCGCGCACGGCGGCGCGGGTGACTTCAATGCGGCGGCCAGCGCGGCGGGCGATTTCCTCGGCGTTGCGGGACAGCACGGTCCACGTGCCGCCGCCAACCACGCCAAGACCCAGCAGACCCACCTTCATGGGTTTCATCGCGCCGCCCTCTGCGGGCGGGCGTTGAGGGGAATTCATTTCACTTCTCCATAATCCTGTGCATGAAGCTGTTGCCACCCGATCGCGATGCCGCGGATCCGGCTCCGCCGGTCCGCAGGCATGCCCCCTCTCAGAGGGGGAAGCGCGCAGCGCTGCGGGGGTGGGCACCCATCACTTCAGCAGACCGTCCTTGCGGAACATATCTTTGATGCCGCGCACCGCTTGACGGGTGCGCTGCTCGTTTTCGATAAGCGCGAAGCGCACGTATTCGTCGCCATACTCGCCGAAGCCGATCCCGGGGGACACGGCCACTTTCGCATCCGACAGGACACGCTTGGCAAATTCCAAAGAGCCCATCGCCCGGTAGGGTTCGGGGATCTGCGCCCAGATGTACATGGACGCCTTGGGAATTTCCACATTCCAACCTGCTTCATGCAGGCCGCGCACGAGCACGTCGCGGCGGCTTTGATACTGCGCCACGATTTCGTTCACGCAGTCCTGCGGACCATCCAGCGCGGCGATGGACGCGACCTGGATCGGCGTGAACGTACCGTAGTCGTGATAGCTCTTGATGCGCGCGAGCGCGTTCACGAGCTCGCGGTTGCCGACCATGTAGCCGATGCGCCAGCCCGCCATGTTGTAGCTCTTGCTCATCGTGAAGAACTCGACGGCGACGTCGCGCGCGCCGGGCACCTGCATGATGGACGGGGCCACGTAGCCGTCGAACGTGATGTCGGCGTAGGCCAGGTCATGCACGACGAGGATGTCGTGTTCCTTGGCCAGCGCGACCACGCGCTCGAAGAACGACAGGTCGACGCACTGCGCGGTCGGGTTGCTGGGAAAGCCCAGCACCATCATCTTGGGCTTCGGGATGGATTCGCGCACGGCGCGTTCCAGCTCCTCGAAGAAGTCCACGCCCGGCGTCATGCGCACGGAACGGATATTGGCGCCGGCGATGACGGCGCCATAGATGTGGATCGGGTAGCTGGGATTGGGCACCAGCACGGTGTCGCCGCGGTCCAGCGTGGCCAGCATCAGGTGGGCCAGGCCTTCCTTGGAACCGATGGTGACGATGGCTTCAGAGTCCGGATCGAACTCGACCGCGTAGCGGCGCTGATACCAGTCACAGATCGCCTTGCGCAGACGCGGGATGCCCTTGGACACCGAGTAGCCGTGGGTGGTGGGACGGCTGGTCGCCTCGACCATCTTGTCGACGATGTGCTTGGGCGTCGCCCCATCCGGATTGCCCATCGACATGTCGATGATGTCTTCGCCACGCCGACGCGCCGCCATCTTGAGCTCGCCGGTAATGTTGAAAACGTACGGGGGCAAACGCTCGATGCGAGAGAACTTCCTCATGATGGGAATCCTTAGGGGCGAAAAGGCAAAAAGACCAGGGCGCGGTCGCGCGAAGGGGAAAGGGGGCTTAGAACCGCGCCAGCACACGATTGCAGCGCAGCAAAACCCTGTAATCTAGCGCAACGACGCCTGAGGGGCAAATGGGAAAAAAAAGCCCCTTTTCCCTCGTGGATACGTTGCAACATGCGCCGTGTCCGATGCGCTATTATCAAGCACGTATAGCCGGAGTTTTTATTGAAGCTGCATACCGATCCTGCGACGGCCGCTCTTAACACTGTCACCGCTTACGGCGATGGCTATATCGAGGTCAACCAGGTACGTTTTTCCTCCTCGGTCGCTTTTGGCCCCGAAGGCGAAGTGACCATCTGGCCCGTTGAGTCGCCGGCCGACATTACCTCCTCCCTCTTGCTTCAGGCAGCCGGATTGTCCGAGCCCGCCCGCAACCCCCTGGATTTTCTGGATGCCCCGGAAGCCGCGCCCAGCCGGCCGGCCAACGCGCCCGAAGTCCTGCTGGTGGGCACCGGCGGCAAGCAGCAGTTCCTGCGCCCTGAAGTATTGCGTCCCCTTTTGGCCGTGGGCATTGGCGTGGAAACGATGGACACCCACGCCGCCTCGCGCACCTACAACATCCTGATGGCTGAGGGACGGCGCGTGGTCGTCGCCCTCATCCCGCCCAATGGAGCTTCCAGTCAATGACGCCGAGCATAGGCAAACCCGCCCCGCTGTTCACCGCCGAAAGCACGATAGGCCCCATCAGCCTTGAACAATGCCAGGGGCGGGCCGTGATCCTGTATTTCTACCCCAAGGACAACACGCCCGGCTGCACCACCGAAAGCCAGGATTTCCGCGATCTGCATGGCGACTTCCTGTCGGCCAGTGCGATCGTGATCGGCATCTCGCGCGACTCGCTGAAGTCGCACGAGAATTTCAAGGCCAAGTACGAGCTTCCTTTCCCTCTCATCTCCGACGCCGACGAAACCGTCTGCAACCTGTTCGGCGTCATCAAGCAGAAGAACATGTATGGAAAGCAGGTGCGCGGCATCGAACGCAGCACCTTCTTGATCGACGCCTATGGCGTGCTGGTGCAGGAGTGGCGCGGGGTGAAGGTCCCGAACCACGCGAAGGAAGTCCTGCAAGCCGCCAAGAGCATCGGTTAGCCGCACAGGAAACCCGTCAGGCGCTATAGCCGGCCCAAACAGGAGAGTGACGCATATGCCGCTTCCGAAGTTGCCTACCCGCCCCGCAGCCATCCTGACCTTCCCCTCGGGCGAATCCGCCCGGGCGCAGGCCCGCACGACCAAGACTGCCGCTGCGCGGTCCAACACCCAGGCCGCCCTCGTCGACGACGAGGACGAGTTGCTGGTCCAGCCAGAACTTGATGGTCTGGCGGCGCCGGCGCGCAAGGCCCACATCCCGTCCCCCGCTCACGAAACGCCACCGCCCGCCCCGGCCGCGCCCGCTGCCCGCGCGCC
>NZ_DIEJ01000317.1:0-13633 GCF_002418565.1 Achromobacter sp. UBA5777
CCCGCCGCAGCCTCGGCACCCGGTGGTGCGACTGCCGCAGCACCGGCAGCCGGTGCTGCGGCTGCTGCGCCCCCTGCCCCCGCCATGCCATCAGCCAATGCGCCCGCACCTGCCGCCAACGCCGCTGCCCGGGTTTCGCCGCCCGACGCCGCAGCGGTCATCTATGCCATCCATCAAGTGGACAGCAAGGGCGAACCGTCCGCCAACGTCGCCAACGGCAGCATCGCCACCTACTGGTTCGGCCATGCGTTCGAACTGGACGGCACGCCTTACTACACGGGCTTCATCTGGGAAACCGCCGAGCGCTATGGCAAGCCGGGTGAGGATGACGTCGGTCCCATGACGACCGTGAATCTGGCCGAAGCCACCTTCATCCGCGACCCGGCATCCCCGGAAAGTCCCTGGAAATTCCGCGGTATGGAGCCGACCATCGGCGAATTCGGCGCGTACGAAAGGCCGCCGGAAGTCGACACGCAGCGCAAGCCGCTGGAGTACCGCACGGCATCGGGCAAGTTGATGCTCGCAGTGCCCACCGAGGCCTTCGAGAACGGCATCACGATCAGCGGCTACGCCCTGCTTGTCTTCACGCCCCCGGAAAAGCGCCAGGACGAAACGGGCAATGTGTGGACCTACGTGGGCAACGTGATCGCAGGCGAGGACAACGGGCCGGCCTGTGCGGATGGCGACGTCATGCCGTGCACGCGCAGCGAAGGCGAACTGGTCTTCAGCGCCACCGCTACCGCCGACCTGCCGCGCGTGACGGTGCAGTTCACGGGCAACACGATCTCGGGTCCCGGCAAGACTCGCAAGCTGGGCCCCGGCGACGCCGTCATCTACGCCTACGACGCTACGCGCAAGCAGTACGTCGCGCAGTAGCCGATACCATCACCGTTGCGAACAACGCGGCCGTTCAGGCCGCGGCTTGCTCCTGGGTCCCGGCCACTTCCAGCCGGTTGCCGCCCAGCGATTTGGCGCGATAGAGCGCCTGGTCTGCGATGGCCAGCGCATCCATGATGGTGGGCGCGTCGCCGTTGAAACGCGCAAGCCCGATGCTGACCGTCGCGGCAATGCCGATGTTGTCTATCCGGTTCGAGACGGTCACGGCGAAGCGCTCGGCCATGGACTTGCCCAGCGTGTGGGCGCCCTTCGCGTCGTCACCCCAGAGCAGCGCGGCAAATTCCTCGCCGCCAATGCGCGCAAGAATGGTGTCGTGACCCAGCACTTCTCGCGCGGTTTCGGCAAAGGACTTGAGCACCTGGTCGCCCGCCGCGTGCCCATAGCGGTCATTCACGGATTTGAAGTGATCCAGGTCGAACGCCAGCACCGACACCGCGCCGCGCCCTTCCTTGCCGTTCAGCATGCGCGCGCCCTGCTCGAAGAACCAGCGCCGGTTGCCCAGCCGGGTCAGGTAGTCGGTTTGCGACTCCAGCAGCAGTTGCCGGTGCGTTTCGTCGCGGATGAGCTTGAGCAGCGTCATCGGCAACACCACGGAATACAGCACGCCCTCGTAGATGGTGAGCTTGCCGGCCAGCGCCAGGACGGGCTGCGAGTCGAACCAGGGCAGGATGAACGCCCGGCCGGCGTAAAGCGCCGTATGCACGCCCGCAACGGCCATCACAATGTGCCGCGACCGACGCGGCTTGAGCGCCTGGCAGCGGTACACCTCCCAGGCGGTCAATCCGCTGACGAGCGCAATCGGCGCCGAGCTGACATACGTCCACATCACGTCGAGCCAGCGCACGCCGCCGATCACCCAGGTCAGCCCCATGCCGATCAGCACGCAGAGCGACGTGCGCAGGTAGCGCCGCCCGCTCAGCGCAGCAACGCCGTTGAGCACCAGCAGATAGCCGCCGAGGATAACAAGGTTGCTGAGCGCCGCACCGCTGACGCCCGGAAGGTCGCGACGATATAACGCCGCCGCGCAGCCAAGCGCCAGCGTGGCAAAGCCTGAAGCCAGGATGCGTAATTCCTTGCTGCGTGTGGGGTTGGCCCGCTGTTCCCAGAACATGAGGCCGGCGCTGACAAGCAGTGTTCCAACTGCCAGCAGGTACAGAGTGAGAAGATCGACGTACATCTCGAAAGTCAGGAGATTTCGCCGAAAACGCGCGGCGGCTGCGGGATTTTACGGTGAAAACGTGTCATTTCACCTTTTCAGGATGCGCTTTTGCATCACGCTGGGCAGCGCCCGCGCGCGCGTCATCCGACCCCGAAAATTTGTCCCATGGGCAGATCATTTCTTGATCTGGCCCCCACACCGGCCGACTTCCAACCGTTGGAACTTGCACAGCCCACAGCCCGCGTTGGCCGGCCGCGAAATCACCCTTTCCGTGCCGCTTCAATCGTCGCGATGTCGATCTTCTTCATCGTCATCATGGCCTCGAACGCGCGCTTGGCCGCCGCTTGATCCAGGTCCGTGACCGCCGCCAGCAGCGCCCGTGGCGTGATCTGCCAGGACAGTCCCCATTTATCCTTGCACCAGCCACAGTCGCTCTCCTGGCCGCCGTTCAAGACGATGGCATCCCACAGTCGGTCGGTTTCTGCCTGATCGTCGGTCGCGACCTGAAAGGAAAACGATTCGTTGTGCTGGAAGGCGTCGCCGCCATTGAGGCCGACGCAGGGGATGCCCATCACAGTGAAGTCGACCATCAGGATGTCGCCCTGTTGGCCCGATGGATAGTCGCCGGGTGCGCGGTGGACCGTGCCGACCTTGCTGTCGGGGAACGTCTTTGCATAAAAGGTCGCCGCTTCCAGGGCGTCGCCGTCGTACCACAGGCAAACGGTGTTTTTGCTGGCCATCGTGCTCCTCCTTGGCAGGAAAGTGATGCGCTTCAACCTTGCCGCAATGCGCGACGTTCAAGCATAGTCCAGGCCGCGCCTACCGAAAACCGGGCACGCATCCCGGTCATGCGGTCCCCTTTTCAAACGGCGATGCGCCCGTCGATGCAGGTCACGGATTGCCCGCCCACGCGAATGGCGCCGCCCGCGTCGAACGAGATGCGCAACCTGCCCGACCGCCCGACCACGGCGCCCTGCGTGCTGAGGTATTCCGTGCCGAACTGCGGCACCTGTCCGGCGTCGCGGATGAACGCCGCCACCGAGCCGTTGCCGCTGCCGCAGACCGGGTCTTCGTTGGCGCCCAGGCTGGGCGCAAAGGCCCGGACCTCGATGGCCGCTTCCGCGCCTTCGCCATAGGCGCCGTACACCACGATGCCCGCGGCATTGTTGCGGCGATCGAAGTCAGCCATGCGAGCGAAGTCCGGTCCCAGCGTCAGCACCGCCTGCGCGCTGGGCAATTGGGCAATTGTCCATACCGGCCCCACATTGACGAACTTGGGCGCAGGATCATGCAGCACCGCCGAGCCCAGGATGGCTTCCATTTCGTCGACGAGATCGGCCCCAAGTTCGGCCAGGCTGGCTTCCGGCAGTGTGAAGGCGATAAGCGGGCTGCCACCCGCCGCGTCCGTGACCGACAGTTCGATCAGGCCGGCGGCACATTCCTGCACGAGCCTGCCGTCACGCGCCGCGACAATACCGGCCTCTAGCAGCGCATGCGCGGTTCCCAGCGTGGGATGCCCCGCAAAGGGCAACTCGGCCTGCGGCGTGAAGATGCGCACCAGGTAATCGGCGCCGGGCTGCGTGGGCGGCAGCACGAAGGTGGTCTCCGACAGGTTCGTCCAGTTGGCGATGCGCCGCATCTGCTCGTCCGACAGCCCCTGCCCTTGCAGCACCACCGCGACGGGATTGCCGCGATAGGGTTCGCTGGTGAACACATCCACCTGCTTGAATGGCACGCTCATGTCCCGCTCCTTTATTCAATATCCGGATGCCTGTCGGCCAGCCGTTGGCGCCGCACGCGCAGCGCGTCGAGCTTTTCCTCGAGCGCCGCGATCTCGGCATCGACGTCCTGCACGCTTTGCTCGATGTGCTCGTACGCCTGCTGCAAGAGCACCTTGGCCTCCTTGCGGCTGGACGCCGTCGGCGTTTCCCCGCGCAGCGGCCGGTTGGCCGTTTCGGGCAGGAAGAACGACGTGATAAGCCCGATGACCGACGCCGCCATCAGGTAGTACGCCGGCATCATCAGATTCTCGGTCTCTTCGACCAGCCATGCAGCAACCGTGGGCGTCAGACCGGCAAAGATGATGGCCACGTTGAACGAACTGGCCAGTGCGCTGTAGCGGATGCGCGTGGGAAACAGCGCGGGCAGCGTCGACGCCATGATGCCGATCAGGCAGTTCAGGAACACGGCGATCAACAATAGTCCCAGAAAGATCAGCGCGGTGTTGTCGCTGCCGATGAGAAAGAACGAGGGGATCGCCGTGACCAGCAGGCCCAGGCTGCCGGCCAGCAGGAACGGCTTGCGGCCGATCTTGTCGCTGATGAACCCCACCACCGGCTGCACGAACAGCATGCCCACCATCACGACGACGATGATGAGCACGCCATGCCCTTCGGTATAGCCCAGGCTACCCGACAGATACGTGGGCATGTAGGTGAGCAGCATGTAGTAGGTGACGTTGGTCACGAGCACCATGCCGATGCTGACCAGCAATGCACGGCGGTACTTGCTGAAGATCTCGCGAAATGACACCGTCGGCTTTTCCTGCACGGCGTCGCGGTCTTCCTTTTCCATCCGTTCGAGCTGTTGCGTGAAGGCCGGCGTTTCCTCGGCCGCGTGGCGCAGATACAAGCCCAGCAGGCCAAGCGGTCCGGCCACGAAGAACGGGATGCGCCAGCCCCAATCAAGGAAGGTCTGCTCGCCCAGCATGGTCTGCAGCAGCACGACCATGCCCGCCCCCACGACGAATCCGGCGATCGAGCCGAAGTCCAGCCAGCTTCCCAGGAAGCCGCGCTGCCTGTCTGGCGCATACTCGGCCACGAACACGGCCGCGCCGGTGTATTCGCCCCCCACGGAGAAGCCCTGCGCCAGTTTGCACGCCAAGAGAAGAATCGGCGCCCAGATGCCGATCGTGGCATAGGCGGGAATCAGGCCGATGCAGAACGTGCTGATGGCCATGATGATGATGGTGAGCGACAGCACCTTCTGGCGTCCAAAGCGATCGCCCATGATGCCGAAGAAGACGCCGCCCAGCGGCCGGACCAGGAACGGCACGGAAAACGTGCCCAGGGCGGCGATGGTCTGCACGGCGGGCGAGGCATCGGGAAAGAACACCTTGCCCAGCGCAAAGGCAACAAAGCCGTAGACGCCGAAGTCAAACCATTCCATCGCATTGCCAAGCGCCGCGGCGGTCACGGCCTTCTTGAGCTTGGTGTTGTCGATGACGGTGATGTCGCCGATCTCCAGCGGACGGATCTCTTGCGACGACGTGGGGGTTTCTGCCATGGTGCGACATCCATAAAACGGGACATGCCGATTATGGACCCGATTTTGGCAACGGTCATCGCCCGCGCCATTGCGGGAGTGGCGGGCGCGCGCCCATAATGCCCCACCCCCCGACGCTCGCCGGAGCCATTCATGACCGATACCCACACGCCGCCGCTGATCTATCTTGAGGACCTGTCCGTCGGAGACGTCTTCGTCAGCAAGACCCACGCCCTGGATGCGGCGCAGATCATTGCCTTTGCCTCGCAGTTCGACCCGCAGCCCTTTCACCTGGATCCGGACGCCGCGCGCGAGACGTTATTCCAGGGCCTGGCGGCCAGCGGCTGGCATACGGCGGCGCTGACCATGAAGCTGCTGGTCGAAAGCTTTCCCGTGGCGCGCGGCGTGATTGGCGCCGGGGCCGAAGTGGTCTGGCCGCAGCCCACCCGCCCCGGCGACGTGGTGAAGGTGACGAGCACGGTGCTGAGCATCACGCCGTCCCGCTCCAAGCCCGATCGCGCCATCGTGGTCGTGGAATCCGTCACGTCGAACCAACGCGATGAAGCACTTCAGAAGCTGACCAGCAAGGTTGTTGTGTTCCGGCGGTCATGAGCTGGTAATGGCCGGTCGTGGGCCGCCCATGAGCGGGCTGTGCGTTTGTCATGAACCGTTCATGACTCCGCGCCCAGTCCGTTCGACGGCCAGCCGCCCTCTTTACGCCGTCGCGCCCTCCGGCAGTTTGGCGATGACCTTGATCTCGAACTGGAATCCATACAGCCAGGTCACCCCCACCGCCGTGATATTCGGAAACGGCGCCTCGCCCCAGAACTCGGGCACCACTTCCCACATGGTCTCGAACTGCGACTGCGGATCCACCATGAAGACGGTCACGTCGACCACGTCGTCGAACGACGCGCCCGCCGCGTGCAGGATGGCGTTCAGGTTCTGAAATGCCAGCCGCACCTGCTGGCGCAGATCGGGCTCGGGCGAGCCGTCGTCGCGGCTGCCGACCTGGCCGGACACGAACAGAAAGCCGTTGGAGCGCACGGCCGGCGAGTAACGGTTGCGCTCGTAAAGCGCGTGGCGATGGGGAGGAAAAACGACGTCACGGTTGTTCATGAGATTCTCCAAGTGAAGGGGCTTCGGACCGCCCGCGTTGACATAGGCAAACTGTAAAAGCGCCCGCCGCGCGGATAAACGGTCAACTTCATCCATCACTATTTGTAGAATCCAAACAATCCCCAACACCCTGCGGAGCAGCCATGGACCGATTTGACGCAATGACCGCGTTTGCGCGCGTGGTGGAGACCGGCAGCTTCACCAAGGCGGCCGAGACCCTGCACATGAGCAAGACCAGCGTCACGCAGCTCGTGCAGCAGCTCGAAGCGCGGCTGCGCGTGCGCCTGTTGAACCGCACCACGCGCAAGGTCAACGTCACGGCCGACGGCGCGGCGTACTACGAGCGTGTGATCAAGCTGCTGGCCGACATGGACGACGCCGAAACCAGCCTGTCCAGCGCCGCCGAAGCGCCGCGTGGCCGCCTGCGCGTGGACGTGCCCGGCCCGCTGGCGCGCATGGTGCTGGTGCCGGCATTGCCGGCCTTCCACGCGCGCTATCCCGACATCCAGCTCGACATGGGCGTCAGCGACCGCATCGTCGACCTGATCGGCGAAAACGTCGACTGCGTGGTGCGCGGCGGCGAGCTGACCGATCAATCCTTGATGGCCCGCCGCGTCGGCGACCTGCGTTTGGGCGTCTATGCCGCGCCCTCGTACCTGAAGCTGGCCGGCAAGCCCGCGCATCCGCGCGAACTCGAGGACACGCACCATCGCATCGTCGGCTTTCTGTGGCAACGCACGGGCCGCGCGCTGCCTTACGCCATGCGCCGCGGCAACGAAGTGGTCAACGTGCACGGCCGCTACGTGCTGGCCGTGGACGACGGCAATGCCTACCTGGCGGCCGGTCTGGCCGGCATGGGCGTGATGTGGCTGCCGGATTACATGTCCGCGCCGCATCTTGCACAGGGCGAATTGGTGCCGGTGTTCGAGGACTGGCGGATGGACCCGATGCCGATGTACGTGGCGTTCCCGCCCAACCGCCACGTCAGCGCCAAACTGCGCGCCTTTATCGACTGGATCATCGAACTGGTGGGCGCGTATTCGCCTGCGGGCGGACGATAGCGCGGCAGGCCCCCGCCGCCCGCTACCCCTTCGCAAGCTCCCCCGCCAGTTCCAGCGCCCGCGCCAGGAACACCGACGCATCATCCTTGCGATAACTGACGATGACTGGCGACACAAACGCGTCGGCTTCGATCCGCACATGCGCCACGTCCTGGCGTTGCAGGCGTTGCACGGACGCGGGCACGACCGTGACCCCCAGCCCCGCCGCGACCAGCCCGATGGCGGTCTGCAGCTCGTTGGCCTCTTGCGCGACCTGCAGCGAATGGCCGGCGGCACGAAAGAGTCCCAGCACGTGGTCCGCGTAATTGGGCCGCGGCCGCGCCGGATACAGGACGAAGGGCTCGCGCGCCAGCCGGTCGACCGAGACGCTGCCCTGGCCCGCCAGCGGGTGATGCAGCGGCACGGCGGCCATCAAGGGTTCGGTCATCAGCACGCGGCGCTCGATTGCGGGGTCGTCCAGGAGGATGCGGCCGATACCCAAGTCGATGCGGCCTGCCTTCAGCGCTTCGAGCTGCGGCAAGGTGTTCATTTCCATCAGGCCCACTTCAACCCGTTCGTCGGCGCCGCGCAGCAACCGGATCAGTTCCGGCACGAAGCCGTACAGCGTGGACGGCACGAAGCCGATGCCGAACCAGCGCCGCTCCGTTTGACCCAACCGGCGCGTGCCTTCCAGCACTTCGTCCAGCCGCGCGGTCAACAGGCGCGATTGCTCGAGCAGAAAGCGGCCCGCCTCGGTCAGGCGTAGGGCGCGCGTGGTGCGCTCGAACAGCAGCACGCCCAATTCCTCCTCCAGTTGCTTGATCTGGCGGCTGAGCGGCGGCTGCGCGATGTGCAGCCGCGCAGCCGCCTGCGTGAAACTGCCGGCCTCGGCCACGGCCTGGAAATAGCGCAAGTGCCTGAGTTCCATGACGATTAAGACCCTGAAGGTATCAATTGAAACCCATATAGTCTTGGACGCCTTGGAAAAAGGCAAGCGATACTGCCTCCATCATTCGAGCGCGGTCGGCCAGAGTATGAATCGGGTCCGCATCGCCGCCCATAATTCAAGAACACGGAGACTTCCATGCGCCTGCGCCCCGCCTTCAAACCCTTCGCCCGCGCCTTGCTGGCCGCGTCGCTACTGGCTGGCGCGGCGGCGGCGCACGCCGATGTCTATCCCGACCACCCGGTGAAGTGGATCGTGCCCTTCCCGCCGGGCGGCGCCATGGACAGCATCGCGCGCACGCTGGGCGAATCCATGGGCAAGCAGCTGAACACGTCGTTCATCGTGGAAAACCGTGCGGGCGCGGGCGGCAATATCGGCGCGGCTGCCGTCGCGCGCGCCAAGTCGGACGGCTACACCATCCTGATCGTGGCCAATGGCATGGCCGTGAATCCCGCGCTGTACCAGGACCTGAATTACGACCCCATCAAGGACTTCGCGCCGATCTCGCTGCTGGCCGTGGTGCCGAACGTGCTGGTCACCAATCCTGAACGCACCGGCGCGACGAGCGTGCAGGACGTGATCGCCAAGGCAAAGGCGCAGCCCAAGCACTACACGTACGCCTCCGCCGGGGTCGGCACGTCGATCCATCTGGCCGGTGAAATGTTCGTGTCGATGACGGGCGTGGACATGCTGCACGTGCCGTACAAGGGCAGCGGCCCTGCCGTCGCGGACCTGTTGGGCGGGCAGGTTGACTATATGTTCGACAGCATCACGTCCGCCAAGCCCCACATCGCCACCGGCAAGCTGCGCGCATTGGGCGTCACCACCACCAAGCGCTCTGCCGCCCTGCCCGACGTGCCGACGCTACAGGAAGCGGGTGTGCCCGGCTATGAGCTGATGCCTTGGTTCGCGGCCTTCGCGCCGGCGGGCACTCCACCGGATGTGGTTGCCAAGCTGAACGATGCCATGCGCGCTGCGTTGGCAGATGCCAAGGTGAAGGCGACGCTCGATTCGATCGGAGCCGAGTCCATCGGCAGCACGCCGGACGCACTGCGCGACCACCTGGCCAAGGAAACGGCGCAATGGAAGGACCTGGTCAAGGAACGCGGCATCAAGATCAACTGATAGGCCGCGCCGCGCTCGCCTGGGGTATCGTTGGTCCATCCACCTCCCAGCGAAGGAAGTCATCATGGCCCTGAAACACGCGGATCCCGGACAGGTCATCGATCTGAAGCCCTACGGCGCGGCGCTCGCGCAGAAGCAGTCGATCGCGCTTTTCAAGTCCGAGGATCTGGAGGTCATGCGCCTGGTGCTGCTGGCGGGCAAGACAATGCCCTCGCATGACGTCGAGGGCGAGATCACCCTTCAATGCCTGGAGGGCAGCGTGGAGGTCTCGACCGGCGGCGCCACGCATATCCTGGACGCCGGCCGCCTGATGTACCTGCCCGGCCGAGCGCCGCATTCGCTTTTTGCGCTGGAGAACGCGTCGGTACTGGTGACCGTCGCATTGAAGCGCACATAGCGCCACCAGCCAGCCTACTTGCGCTCACGCCCTTCGACAGCCTTGCGCAGCACGCTGATGAAGGCCTCGTTGAATGCGGGAATATCGTCGGGCTTGCGGCTGGACACCAATACGCCGTCGACGACCGTCTCCTCATCCACCCACTCAACGCCCGCATTGCGCAGGTCGTCCTGCAGCGACGGCCAACTGGTCATCTTGCGCCCCTTGACGACGCCGGCAGAAATCAGCAACCACGCGCCGTGGCAGATCACGGCGACCGGCTTGCCCGCATCAAAGCACGCGCGCACCAGCTCCTGAGCCTTGGGCTGCATGCGGATTTCATCGGCGTTGACCACGCCGCCGGGTAAAAGCAAGGCGTCGAAGACCCCCGGCTCGGATGCGGCCTGCAAAAACGTCAGGTCCACCGGAAACCGGTCACCGGGTTTGTCGTGATGGAAGCCTTGGATCGGGTCGGTGCGAGCGGACACCAGAACGGTGCGCGCGCCCTCCTCGTGCAGACGGTGTCGCGGGCCCGTAAGTTCGACCTGCTCGAACCCATCGACGGCCAGAATCGCGATGTTGACGTCTTGAAGTGTTGCCATGGTTGCTCCTGTTGCGTGGCCTCCCGACGGTGCGATGCATCGCGCGGGAGGCCTGGGGTATGACTTTTCAGGGCCGCGCCGCAGCCACCGGCTTGGGCGACTGCGAGGGCTGTTCGAGCTGCGCCGGGGTAACTCGCCAGATCGTGTTCGACAGGTCGTCGGCCACGATAAGCGCGCCCTTCGGATCGACTGTCACGCCAACCGGACGGCCCCGCGTCGTGCCGTCGCTGTCGCGAAAGCCTGCGACGAAGTCGACGGGCGGGCCGGAAGGCCGGCCGTCCGTGAACGGCACGAAGACCACCTTGTAGCCGACCGGATCTTTGCGGTTCCAGCTTCCGTGCTCGCCGACGAAGACGCCGTTGGCAAAACGATCCCCCATCGAAGCGTCCGAGAAATCGACGCCCAGCGCCGCGACGTGCGAGCCCAGGCTGTAATCCGGCGCGATGGCCGACGCGACCTTGGCAGGATCCTGCGGCCGGACGCGATCGTCCACATTCTTGCCCCAATAGCTGTAAGGCCAGCCGTAGAAGGCGCCTTCCTTGACGGTGGTCAGGTAGTCGGGCACCAGGTCGGGACCGATTTCGTCGCGCTCGTTGACCACGGCCCACAGTTGGCCGGTGTCGGGCTGGATCGTGAGCGCGGTGGGATTGCGCAGACCGGTCGCATACGTCTTGTATTCGCCCGTGCTGGCGTTCACGCGCCAGATCCGCGCGCGATCGGCTTCTGCCGTCATGCCGCGTTCGGTGATGTTGCTGTTGGAGCCGATGCCCACGTACAGATACTGCCCATCGGCGCTGGCGGTCAGCGCCTTCGTCCAGTGATGGTTGATCTCCGACGGCAGCGGCGTGACGACTTCGGGCGGCCCGCTTGCCTTGGTCTGCCCAGGCTGATAGTCGAACCGCACCAATGCGTCCTGATTGGCGACATACAGCTGGTTCCCGACCAGCGCCAGTCCATATGGCGCGTTGAGATTCTCGGCGAAGATGGAGGCCTCGTAAGTGCCATCGCCTTCCGGGTCGCGCAGCAGCGTCAGCCGGTTGCCGCCCTTGACCGGGCTGGTGCCGCGGGCCTTGATGACAGCCGCGATCACGTCCTTGGGCTTGAGGTCGGGCGCGCTGCCGCCCCGTCCTTCGGCCACCAGGATGTCGCCATTGGGCAGCACGAGCGTCTGCCGGGGAATTTTCAGATCTTTGGCGATGGCCGAGATCTTGTAGCCCTCGGGCACGGTCGGCACCTTGTCGCCCCACGGGGTAGGCTTGGCAATGACCATGTCGGGCAGCAGGCCGCGTTCGGGTTTAGGCAGATCAGGCGAAGGTCCATATTGGCCTCCGGCCTGCGCGCTGCACACCCCTGCCATCACCAGCAGCGGAAGTCCGGCAATCAGTCGTAAGTGATTCATAGCGGCCCCCTGATGTGCGGCGTGCGGAAGCCCAGCCAGAGCGCCAGAAGCGCCAGCACGGCGCCGACTGCAGACAGAATCAGTGCGGTGGGCATGCTTGCCCAAGCGTCCCGGGCGTGCAGAAACGCATTGAACAGGCCGACCAGCCAGGCCGCCAGCAACACTACGGCGTAAGGAACGATCCCGCGCGCGCGCTGCGTGGCCCTGAACAGGTCCACGATGGCAAACAGCAGCGCGATCGCGCCAAACAGCAGTCCGCCGACCAACAGCCAGGACGCGAAATTGTTCCATTGGATGTGAAAAGTCTGCGCATAGGCAGCATCCGCGATTGCCGCGCCGAGAAACAAGGGGAACATCCCGGCCAGGAATACCGCCGGTATGGGGCGCACGGTAAGGGCGTACCGATTTTCGATGAGTTGGGTCACTGGATCGCCTCGTGAGTTGCGGGCCCGAGCAGATGCCCGTGAGAGGCGGCGCAGCAAGCCGTGTTCCTGCGCGGGCAGCGCCTACACCCCGAACGACACCGACATCCGTTCCAACCATGCGCTGGCCACCGGTTGCCGCTGTGCCAGAAATCCCAGCGGACCCGCTTCGGCCATGCGCCAGTGCGCGGTCCCAATACGCAGCGTTCCTCGCAACGTGCAGCGCGTGCGGATCAGCCCTGCCGGGCCATCCTGAACCGTCCAGACCGCGAAACGTAACGGTACGGCAATGCGCAGGCCGGGTCGGAACTGCACGCTGGCGGCGGGCCGGCCTTCCGCGACGAGCGACGCTTGCGCCAACGCGGCCGGCTCACCTGGCCCGCCCAAGGCAGGCAGCGGCTCGAAATCGCCGATGCGCTTCGGGATGCCCCACAGCTTGCGGCCACCTTCTGCGGCCGCCTCGTCGTCCACCCAGATCGGTCCCACCGTGCACGCGGGCGCCAGCAATCCCGCGTGACGCACCGCCGTCGCAAAGAGCAACTCGTTGTAGGCGAGCGTGCCGCCCGGCTCGTAAGCGGTCCAGACGGTGGTGCAGATGGCATGGCGTCCCAACGTGACCACGCGGGCATCACCGGGCGCCTGCTGCGGCAGATCGGCCAGCGGCACCCGCCATGCGCAAAGGAGCGCATGGCCGTGCAGTTTCCAGGGGGCCTGCGGATAAGGAGACGGGGAGCCTGATTGCGTCCTGCCATCCGGCGTGCCAGTCGGGCTGTCATTCGATGGGGGCATCATCCTGGCGAACTCCTGTCGGGTTTCCAATGGACACTCCTGATCGATAGTAAGCGCCCTGCGACCGAACGCCGCATGCGTTTCCATTCGGACAGAATGCGTGAGGTTCTGTAATAGAATCCCGCCCATGTCGACTCATCGGGACTCTGCGTTTCAGCCCCGCGGCCTGCCTTGGCGCTTGCTCGTCTGCCTGGCAATGGCCGCCTTCGTGCTGCGCGCTTTCATCCCGACCGGCTACATGGCGGGGCCGTCCACGACCTCGCTGATGCTGACGCTGTGCGAGGCCGGCGGCACGATGAACGTGACGTTCGACCTGCCGCCCGAGCCGGACGCCAAGCATGGCGCCGCAGAGGCCTGCGCCTTCGGCGCCCTCGCCGCGCATGCGATTCTGCCGGACACCGGGCTTGCACCCGTGTTGTCGGCGCGCGCCGCCTACGCCGCGCCCGAGATTCCCGTCTACCGCGCCACGCCGCCGCTGCCTGCCCTTGGGCCGCC
>NZ_DIEJ01000158.1:0-407 GCF_002418565.1 Achromobacter sp. UBA5777
GGCCACGAGGCGCGCGCGGGAGGCGCCGATCGGGTGGCCCAGCGCGGTGGCGCCGCCGTGGATGTTGACCTTTTCAGGCGAGAGCTTGAAGTCGGTCATGGCGGCCATGGCGACCACCGCGAAGGCTTCGTTGATCTCGTACAGGTCCACGTCCTCGGCCTTCCAGCCGGTCTTGTTGAACAGGTTCTTCAGCGCGCCGACGGGGGCGGTGGAGAACCAGTTCGGTTCCTGCGAGTGCTGCGAGTGCGCGACGATGCGGGCCAGGGGCTTGACGCCGAGTTTCTCAGCGGTGGACGCGCGCATCAGCACCATGGCGGCGGCGCCGTCAGAGATAGACGACGAGTTCGCGGCGGTGACGGTGCCGTCCTTCTTGAACGCGGGCTTGAGCGTCGGGATCTTTTCCGGCA
>NZ_DIEJ01000158.1:497-14975 GCF_002418565.1 Achromobacter sp. UBA5777
GCGCGGCGCAGCGATTCCAGCGAGAACGCGTCTTGCTGTTCGCGCGTGAACGAGTACTTGGAGGCGCAGTCTTCGGCGAACACGCCCATGGCCTTGCCCTTGTCGTACGCGTCTTCCAGGCCGTCGAGCGCCATGTGGTCGTACACGGTGTTGTGACCGTAGCGGTAGCCCTGGCGGCCCTTGAGCAGCAGGTAGGGTGCGTTGCTCATGCTTTCCTGGCCGCCGGCGACGACGATCTCGGCGCTGCCGGAGGCCAGCAGGTCATGGCCGAACATCGCGGCCTTCAGGCCCGAGCCGCAAACCTTGTGAATGGTGGTGCACGCGACGCCCAACGGGAGGCCGGCGCCCAGCGCGGCCTGGCGGGCGGGCGCCTGGCCCTGGCCGGCTTGCAGCACGTTGCCCATGATGACTTCGTCGACCTGCTCGGGCTTGATGCCGGCGCGTTCGACGGCGGCCTTGATGGCGACCGAGCCCAGCTCGTGCGCGGCCAGGCCGGACAGGTTGCCCAGCATGCCGCCCATGGGCGTGCGGGCGACGGAAACGATGACGATGGGATCTGACATGACTTGCTCCTGTGAGGGTCGGGACAGCGATTGGGTTACAACACCGCGTTGCCGTTTAAAGGGCGGTCTGCACGCAAGCGTCTGTCCTTATCGTAAGGGAAAAATTCTTCGATCCGGCCTTGCGCCACGTGGGCGCGGCAGGCCTGCCACCAGTCCGGTTCCAAGAGGTCGGCATGGTGACGCGTGAAGGCGCCGCGCACGCGCGCGTCGCCCAGCAGGAAGCGGCCGAATTCCTCGGGGAAGACGTCGTTCGGGCCGATGGCGTACCAGGGTTCGGAGGCCATCTCCGCTTCTTCGTTCGGGGCCGGCGGAATGCGCCGGAAGTTCATCTCGGTCATGCGCTGGATTTCGTCGTAGTCATAAAAGACGACGCGGCCCAGGCGCGTGACGCCGAAATTCTTATAAAGCATGTCGCCGGGGAAGATGTTGGCCGCGGCCAATTGCCGGATGGCGTCCCCGTATTCGCGCACGGCGTGGTCCAGCAGCGCGTCCGGGGCCTGCTGCAGATATAGGTTCAGCGGCGTCATCCGGCGTTCGATGTAGACGTGACGGATGACGACGGTGTCGGCCGTTTCTTCGATGAGGCTGGGCACCAGCCGGCGCAGTTCGTCCAGCAGCGCGGGCGCAAAGCGGGCGCGCGGCAGGGCCACCTGCGAATATTCCCAGGTGTCGGCCATGCGGCCCACGCGGTCGTGCAGCTTGACCATCTGGTACTTGCGCCGCACGGTGGCGTGATCCATGCCGTCCTTGTCGATGCGGTCCTTGATGAGCTTGAACACGTACGGATAGGACGGCAGCGTGAACACGCACATCACCATGCCCTTGATGCCGGGGGCGATGTCGAAGGCGTCGCGCGAGTGGGCCAGGTGGTGCAGGAAGTCGCGGTAGAACAGCGTCTTGCCCTGCTTTTGCAGGCCGATCATGGTGTAGAGCTCGGCCTTGGGTTTGCGCGGCAGGAGGCTCGACAGGAAGTTGACCACTGCCGCGGGCGTTTCCATATCGACCAGGAAATACGCGCGGGTAAAGCTGAACAGCGTGCTCAGGTCGTCCGCGCCCAGCAGCAGCGCGTCCAGCGTCACTTGCCCGGCCGGATTTCGCGTCAGCGCGATGGCAAAGGGATAGACGGTGGTCTGGTTGATCAGGCGGCCGACGATGTAGGCGCCCTTGTTGCGAAAGAAGAGCGACCCTAGCGCGTGGAGCTGACAATCGGTGGCGATGCGCCGGCCGACGTGACGGGGCAGGCCCGCGCGCAGCTTGGACACGGCGGCGCGTGCCAGCAGGCGGGTGTCGCGCGGCAGGTCTTCAAAAGGCAGCGCGAGACCGAAGTCGGCCACCATGCGGATCAGGCTTTTTTCCAGGCCGTCGGTCACCGGGTAGTACACGCGGTAGGACGGGATGCTGCTGTCGAGGTAGTCGGTGGCGACTGCCGGGCGCACGAACAGGAAATCGTTGTGGAAGTAATCGCGGTGCAGCAGCCGGCACGACACCGAGTTGAAGAAGGTCTCTGCGCATTCGGGCTGGCGGTGTTCGCCCAGGAGGCCGACGAAGTCCTGCTTGATCTGCTGCCAGTAAGCGGTCTGCGCGTCGGTGAGGGACGGAGCGGCGGCGCCGTTGCCGTTTTTGGCGGGGTGCTCTGCGCCGTTGGCCGTACCGCCAACCGCACCCTCGGGCCGCCCGCGCAGCACGCCTTCCAGTTGCGTGGCGCATTCGCGCACCCGCATGTCGTAGTACTCGATGCGTTCACGCGACAGGTGCTGGATGCCGTGCCAGTCGCCGGATTCAAACAGCGCCTTGGCGCGCTGTGCGCTGTAGCGAAACAGTGCATAGTGCCGGTCAAAGCCCGCCAGGATCAGCCGCGCGACGTCCAGCGGCGAGGGGCCCGGGGCGGGCGCCTGCTCGATGTGCTGGAGATCGGACGTGCGGATCATGGCGCGGGCTGTGGATAAGGCGTCAGGCGGTTTCGTTGAAGAGTTCGCGGCCGATCAGCATGCGGCGGATTTCGCTGGTGCCGGCGCCAATTTCGTACAGCTTGGCGTCGCGCCACAGGCGGCCGACCGGGTATTCGTTGATGTAGCCGTTGCCGCCCAGGATCTGCACGCCCTCGCCCGCCATCCAGGTGGCCTTTTCGGCGGTGTACAGGATGAGCGCGGCGCAGTCCTTACGCACCTGGCGCACGTGGTCGGATCCCAGTTTGTCCAGGTTCTTGCCGACCTGATAGCAGAACGCGCGGCTGGCCTGCAGGGTGGTGTACAGGTCTGCAACCTTGCCTTGGATGAGCTGGAATTCGCCGATGGCCTGACCGAACTGCTTGCGGTCATGGATGTAGGGCACCACGACGTCCATCACGGCCTGCATGATGCCCAGCGGGCCGCCGGACAACACGGCGCGTTCGTAGTCCAGGCCGCTCATCAGCACCTTCACGCCGCCGTTGAGCTGGCCCAGCACGTTTTCTTCGGGAATTTCGCAGTCCTGGAACACCAGCTCGCCGGTGTGGCTGCCGCGCATGCCCAGCTTGTCGAGCTTCTGCGCCACGGAAAAGCCTTTGAAGCCCTTTTCGACGAGAAAGGCGGTGATGCCGCGCTGGTGGGCTTCGGGGTCGGTCTTGGCGTAGACGACGAGGGTGTCAGCGTCCGGGCCGTTGGTGATCCACATCTTGGTGCCGTTCAGCACGTAGCGGTCGCCCTTCTTTTCCGCGCGCAGCTTCATGCTGACGACGTCGGAGCCGGCGCCCGGCTCGCTCATGGCCAGCGCGCCGACGTGTTCGCCGGAGATCAGCTTGGGCAGGTACTTGGCCTTCTGGGCCGCCGTGCCGTTGCGATTGATCTGGTTCACGCACAGGTTCGAGTGCGCGCCGTACGACAGGCCGATGGAGGCGCTGGCGCGGGAGATTTCTTCCATGACGACCATGTGGGCCAGATAGCCCATGTTGGCGCCGCCGTATTCCTCGTCGGCGGTCATGCCCAGCACGCCGAGGTCACCGAATTTGCGCCACAGGTCCATGGGGAACTGGTCGCTGCGATCGACTTCCGCGGCGCGCGGCGCGATCTCGGCCTGCGCGAAATTGCGGACGGCGTCGCGCAGCATGTCCAGGTCTTCGCCCAGGTCGAAGTTCAGGCCGGGAAGATTCATCAGTGTCTCCGTGATAGTAGGTGCTTACATTCAGGGATCTGCGCGGGCGTGTCTTGGCCGCCGTCGCGGGGGTGATCCATGATGCGCCGTTCATCCGGCGCTGCGCAATGATGCAGTGCAAATATTACGTTTACGTAAACGTAAATTGGATGAGGGTTATCCCTAGCGCGCGGCGACGGCCCGGACGGTGACGATGGGCAATACTTGATGTGACCCTTTAATCCTGAAATATCCGATGGAGTCTGCTGTGCTTGAACTATCCAACCTGGACGACATCGTGGCGTTGCGCCGCGACATCCACATGCATCCGGAGCTTTGCTACGAAGAGCACCGCACGGCCAAGGTGGTGGCCGACACGCTGCGCGGCTGGGGCATCGAAACGCATACGGGCATTGCCAAGACGGGCGTGGTGGGCGTGATCAAGCGGGGCACGTCGGACCGGGCCATCATGCTGCGCGCGGACATGGACGCGCTGCCCATGCAGGAAGAGAACCAGTTCGAGCACCGCTCGCGTTACGACGGCAAGATGCACGGCTGCGGCCATGACGGCCACACCGCGATGCTGCTGGCTGCGGCGCAGCATTTGCAGACAGCGGGCGGCTTCGACTGCACCGTGTACCTGTGCTTTCAGCCGGCCGAGGAAGGCGGTGCGGGCGGCCGGGCGATGATCCAGGATGGCCTGTTTACGCGGTTTCCGTGCGAGGCCGTGTTTGGCATGCACAACTGGCCAGGCCTGCCGGCTGGCGCGTTCGGCGTCTGTGCAGGTCCCATGATGGCGGCAGCGAACGGCTTCAAGATCACGGTCAAGGGCAAGGGCGGCCATGCGGCCGCGCCGCAGGACTGCAATGACCCGGTGCCGGCGCTCTTTGCCATCGGCCAGTCGTTGCAGACGATCCTGACGCGCAGCAAGCGTCCGCTGGATGCGGCGGTGCTGTCCATCACGCAGGTGCAGGCGGGCGGCAGCGTCATCAACGTGATTCCCAACACCGCGTGGCTGGGCGGGTCGGTGCGCGCGTACAGCACCGATGTGGTGGACCTGATCGAGCGGCGCATGCAGGAGATCGCGCCCAGCATCGCCGCGGCGCATGGCTGCGAGGCCGAGGTGTATTTCGAGCGCCGCTACCCCGCGCTGGTCAACACCGTGGCCGAGACGGAATTCTGCATGGGCGTGATGCGCGAGGTCGTGGGCGAGGATCGCGCACTCACCATCGAACCTGCCATGGCCTCGGAAGACTTTGCCTTCCTGCTGCAGGAAAAGCCGGGCTGCTACGTGTTCCTGGGCAACGGCGACGGCGAGCATCGCATGGCGGGCCACGGCCTGGGCCCGTGCATGCTGCACAACGCCAGCTATGACTTCAATGATTCCTTGATTCCGGCGGGGGCGTCGTACTGGGTTCGCCTGGCGCAACGCTACCTTGCCTGATGGGCTTTACCGCAATCCGTTTCACCCACGCAGTGCTACGCAAATCACCAGGACGATATGAAAAAGAAGACGTTGTTCATCAAGGCCGCGGGGGCGGCCCTGGCAATCATGGCAAGCGGCGCGATGGCGCAGACCTGGCCGGCCAAGCCGGTCACCGTGGTCGTGCCCTACACGGCCGGGGGCAGCGCCGATGCGATCGCGCGGCGTCTGGGCGACGCGTTGCGCAAGGAAGCGAACATCACGGTCATCGTCGAAAACAAGCCCGGCGCGGGCGCGTCCGTGGGCACGGACTATGTGGCGCGCGCGCAGCCGGACGGCACCACGCTGCTGCTGGCCTCGACCAGCCCGTTGACCATCTTTCCGCATCTGGCCAAGACCAACTATGACCCGATGAAGGATCTGACGCCGGTGGCCAGTGTGGCCGTCGCGCCGGTGGCCATCGTGGCGACCAAGGCGTTGCCCGTGAAGGATTTTGCGGGTCTCGTGGAATACGCCAAGTCCCATCCGGAAGGCGTGCGATACGGCACGCCGGGCCAGGGCACGGTCGCGCACATCGGCATGGCGGCGGTCACCGCGCAGACGGGGACCAAGATGCTGCACGTCCCCTACCGCGGCAACAGCCAGGCACTGACCGACGGCCTGGGCGGCGTGGTGGAACTGCTGGTGGTCAACAGCGACGTGGTGCTGCCGCACGTGGCCAACGGCGCGCTCAAGCCGCTGGCGGTGATGGCGCCGCAGCGTCTGGCCGCATGGCCCGACGTGCCGACGATGGCCGAGCTGAAGCTGCCGCAGGCGCAGTACTACTCGAACTTCGGCATCTTCGCGCCGGCCAACCTGCCGCCCACGGTGTCGCAGCCCTTGCAGGCCGCATTGACCAAGGCCGTGGCCAGCGCCGAATTCCAGGAGTTGCTGGCCAAGTCGTTCCTGCAGCCGGGCACGGCGTCGGGCGAGGCGTTTGCCAAGCAGGTGCAAGCCGAGTTCACGAACAACGCCCGCATCATCAAGGAAAGCAATATCAAGGCGGAGTGATCGGCGGTTTGTGATGGCACTTCAGCGCGGCGGCGGTCGATCCGCCGCGCGGGGATGCGCCGAGACGCAGCCTGCGTCAAAAGACCAGCACCCATAAAAAGAAAAGCGCGCGGCCCTTTACGGGAACGCGCGCTTTTTCTTTGCCCGTCCAGCCGGCCGGTTCACGTCCCGCGCGGCCCGAACATGATCACCAGCATGCCGGCCAGGCACAGGCCCACGCCGATCCAGTCGCTCGCGCTGGGCCGCACGCCATCGACCGCCCACAGCCACAGAAGCGCCATGCCGATATAGACGCCGCCGTACGCGGCATAGACGCGACCAGACGCCGTCGGGTGAAGCGTCAGCAGCCACGCGAACAGCGCCAGGCTCAGCGCGGCGGGCGCGAGCAGCCAGATGGAATGGCCCTTGCGCAGCCACAGATAAGGCAGATAGCAGCCGATGATCTCGGCCAGGGCGGTCAGAACGAAAAGCCCGATGGTTTGAAAAACAGCCATGCGGACTACGGCTTCTGCGCCAACAGGACGCGGCACTGGCGTTCCTGCTCGCTGATTTCCTGAAGGGTATCGTCGATGTCGCGACGCTGCTGCTCTAGCGTGACGCGATGCTGTTCCAGCACGGACAGGTATTGGCGCAACTGCACGTCAGTGTCGCCGGGCCCGTCGTACATGTCGATCAGCGTCAGGATCTCGGACAGTTGCAGGCCCAGCCGTTTGCCGCGCAAGGCCAGTTTCAGGCGCGTGCGGTCGCGCGGTCCGAAGATGCGGTTGCGGCCCTCGCGCGCCGGGCTGACGATTCCCTGGTCTTCATAGAAGCGGATCGTGCGGGGCGTGACGTCGAACTCGCGGGCGAGCTCGGAGATGGTCCAGGTTGACGGGGACATGCGACGTGTGGCAGTTTACGTAAACGTAAATTATGATGACTTGACGTGATCGTCAAGCGTGGAGCGAGAGGCAATGAACCCCAACGAACAGAAGCTTCAGTATCCCTGGGCCGATTTTCAGCCCGAGGCCGGCCGCGCGCATGCGGTGGCGGAGGGCGTTAAATGGATCCGGATGCCGCTGCCGTTCGCGCTGGATCATATCAACCTCTGGCTGCTGCGCGACAACATCGACGGCCAGGACGGCTGGACCATCGTCGACTGCGGCATTTCGCGCGACGAAGTGAAGACGCTGTGGGAAGACGTGTTCAAGAACGAGCTGGACGGCCTGCCCGTGCTGCGCGTGCTGGTCACCCACATGCATCCGGACCACATCGGCCTGGCTTACTGGCTGTGCGAGCGCTGGAACGCGCGGCTGTGGATGACGATGACGGATTACATGGTGGCGTCGCTGTGGTCGTCGCGCCGCACCGATGCCGGCGCGGGCCCCGGTGGCCAATCGGCGGTCGAGCACTTCGCCCGTCACGGCCTCACGGACCCGGACGCGCAGGAGCAGATCCGCCAGCGCGCCAGCTATTTCCCCAACCTGGTGCCTGCCGTGCCGTCGCGCTATACGCGCATCATGGACGGCGATCAGGTGCGCATCGGCGGTCGCGACTGGCGCGTCATTGTGGGCTATGGTCATGCGCCGGAACACGCGTCGCTATTCTCGCCCGACTTGGGCGTGCTGATTTCTGGCGACATGGTGCTGCCGCGCATTTCCACCAACGTCAGCGTGTTCGATTACGAACCCGACGCCAATCCCCTGCCTTTGTATCTGCGGTCGCTGCACGGCTATGACGGCCTGCCCCGCGACACGCTGGTGTTGCCGTCACACGGCCGCCCGTTCAAGGGCCTGCACGAGCGCATCACGCAGCAACACGAACATCATCGTGACCGGCTGGCCGAGGTGCTGGAAGCCTGTGCCGTGAAGCCGCAATCAACGTCCGACATCGTGCCGGTGCTGTTCAAGCGCAAGCTGGATCTGCATCAGCTGACGTTCGCAATGGGCGAGGCGCTGGCGCATCTGCATGCGCTGTATTTCGAAGGCAAGCTGACGCGCGCGCAGGATGCCGATGGCATCGTGCGGTTCAAGGCGGTTTGATTGACGGTGATGGGCGGCGGGTGACCTGTGCCCGCTGCGCGTGCCTCGAGGCAGCGCGCGGTGTCTAGCGCGAAGCCGTCGCCAGCCTGACCGCCAGCCCCACGAACACCAGTGCGGCGATGCGGTTCAGCCAGCGCTTGGCTGTGACCGAGCGCTGCAGCAGTTCACCGAATGCGCCCGAGAAAAACGCGATCGCGCCGAACACCAATAGTGTGGACACGATGAACACCGCGCCCAGTTGCATCGTCTGCAATCCAACCGGCCCGAGCCGCGGCGACGTGAACTGCGGCAGGAAGGCGAAGAAGAACAGCAGCACCTTGGGATTGGTGAGATTCATGACGATGCCGCGGCGATACAGCGCGCCGGGCCGCATCGGTTCGGGGCGCTTGCCGTCTTCGGATTCGACGGGGGCGCGCAGGATCTGCCAGGCCAGGTACGCCAGATAGGCCGCGCCCGCCAGCTTGAGCACCGTAAACGCCACGGGCGACGCGGCGAAGACCGCGGCCAGCCCAACCGCGACCGCTGCGGTGTGACCCAGCAGGCCGGTGCACAGCCCCAGCACCACGAACATGCCCGCCTTGCGTCCCCAGATGGCGGACTGCATCAGCACAAAGAGATTGTCCGGCCCCGGCGTCAGCGCCAGCAATACGGCAATGCCAAAGAATGCGATGAGGGTGTCGAGGGGCAGCATGGAATCTCTTCGGTGACGGAGCAGCGGAGGATGCGACGGGCCGGTGGGACGACACGTCCGTTTGGTCAGCGGCGTAGCGTTGAAGGCACCGCGCCATTGGCGCGAGGTCAGCGTCGCCCGGACAGCGCCGGACGGCAAGTGGCATGATAAGGGCAAAGCCGACCACGACAGGAGACAGACCGATCATGACCGTTGCCGCTCAGAACGCCAATAACACCAAAAACGCCAACGCCGCCCTGCCCGATGCCGCGCTCGAGGACTGGCTGCCCGCCCGCCACAGCTGCCGCGCCTTTCTGCCGCAGCCTGTGCCCCGCGCGACCATCGAACGCATCCTGACCCTGGCGCAGCGCACGGCGTCCTGGTGCAACTGCCAGCCATGGCAGGTGGCGATCACCCACGGCGACGGCACGCAACGGTTGCGCGACGCACTGGAGCGCCGCGCACAGGTCGAGGGTTTCAAGCCCGACTTCCCGTTTCCGCGCGAATACCGCGACGAATACCTGGCCCGCCGCCGCGAATCAGGCTTTCAGCTGTACGGCGCCGTCGGCGTGCCGCGCGGCGACCGCGAGGCCTACCGGCGCCAGGAGATGCGCAACTTCGCGCTCTTCGACGCGCCGCACGTCGCGATCATCACGACCGACGAGGCGCTGGGCGAGTACGGCGCGATGGACTGCGGCGGCTATGTCGCCAACTTCCTGCTCGCTGCCCAGGCCAACGGCGTCGCAACCGTTGCGCAGGCGTCGCTGGCGATGTATCCCGAGGTGCTGCGTGAAGTGCTGGGCATCGAGCCCGGCCGGCGCGTGGTCTGCGGCATCTCGTTCGGCTTCGAAGACACGGCGCATCTGGCCAACAGCTACCGCACCCGGCGCGCGGATTTGTCCGAGACCGTCCAATGGATCGGCTGAAATTCCGGCCGCGTCCTGATATGGTTTGGTTTTCCTGGTTTTGACGCACCTCTACAAGATGCCTACCAAACACATCGATACGGTTCTCCAGCACGCGGGCACCGCCCCGTTCAATCCCGAGACCGGCACGGCGCCGGTGCCGCTGCCGCCCATGCGGGCCAGCACGGTGCGCTTTGCCAACATCACCGCGCTGGAGAACGCGCAGCGCAGCAAGGCGGCGGGCGGCCGCGCGTCCACGTACGGGCGCATGGGCATGGACACCCATGCCGCGCTGGAAGAGGTCTTCACGCAGCTTGAAGGCGGCACGCACTGCTATCTGGCCTCGTCAGGTCTGTCGGCCATGACGATGGTGATGATGGCCCTGTGCTCGGCGGGCGACCACGCGCTGATCTCCGACAGCGTGTACGGCCCGATGCGCGAGCTTGACGATGCGGTGCTCAAGCGCATGAACATCGAGATCACGTACTTCGCCGCCAGCGAGGACGTCGATGCGCTGGTGCGGCCCAACACCAAGCTGCTGTATGTGGAATCGCCCGGCTCGCTGCTGTTCGAGATGCTGGACATGGGCGCCATGGCCGCCATCGCGCAGCGCCACGGGCTGGTGCTGGCCACCGACAACACCTGGGGTTCCGGCTACATCTATCGGCCGCTGACGCTGGGCGCGCAGGTCTCGGTCATTGCCGGCACCAAATACGTGGGCGGACACTCGGACCTGATGCTGGGTGCGGTGGTCACCAACGACGAAGGCATCGCCCGCAAGCTGAACCGCACGCAGTACGCGATGGGGTATTCGATCAGCGCCGACGACGCGTGGCTGGCGCTGCGCGGTGTGCGCACCATGCCCATCCGCATGGCCCAGCATGCGCGCCACGCGATGCAGGTGTGCGAGTTCCTGGATTCCCGTCCCGAAACCGTGCGCCTGTTCCACCCGGCCTGGCCCAAGGATCCGGGCCACGAATTGTGGCAACGCGATTGCACGGGGTCGAACGGCATGCTGTCGGCGGAACTGGCCCTGTCGCCGGCCGCCGCGCGCCGCTTTGTCGATGCGTTGACGCTCTTTGGCATCGGCTTCTCGTGGGGCGGCTATGAAAGCCTGGTGCAGCTCGTGTCGCCGAAGGATCTGTCCAAGCACGGCTATTGGGGCGAAGGCGAGAACCCGGTCGTGCGTTTGCACATCGGGCTGGAGTCGCCCGAGGACATCATTGCGGACCTGACGCAGGCTTTTGAGCAGGCGGCGGCGGTCAAGGAATGATCGCGCAGTAAGTGCGATAAGCGCAGAACTACACCCGCAAGACCCACACGCGGCGGCTGCAAGGCCGCCGCGTTGCATTGACGGGCGCGATCACCCCGCCGTGTCGCGGAGCCACGCGCCGATGCGCGCGGCGATATCGTCGCTGTTGTCGTCCATCATCGGCATGTGCGAATTGCCCGCTATGCCCATATCCGCCAGCCGCCACATCTGGACTCGACCGCCTTGCCGCGCCAGATCTTCGGCGTAGGCGGCGCCTGTCGCCGTGAGCTTTTCCCAAAGTGGCGTTGCGTCCAGATAGTCGCCATAGACGAACAAAAACGGCTTGTCCGCCACGCAGTGCGCGATGACCTCGGTGGAAAACCCGGACGGCTCGATGCCGATCACCCCGCGCACCAGATCCGGCCGCGCATGCAACGCCCGGTAGGCCACTTCGCCACCGTGGCTGTGCGCCAGCACGATGCAAGGTCCGACGCGGTCCAGCACGGCGCAAAAGCCCTGTAACGCGGCATCGTTGTTGCCCAGCCAACGCGGCACGGCGTGGCGGATGAAGTCGTCGAAATGGCCAACCGGAAAACGCTGTCCCGCAAACGCCTGCCGCGCCGGGTAATCCTCGGTGCGTCCAAAGCGGAACAGTGACCAGCTTTCCTCGCCGTTGCGGATGATGGGCGGCTCGGGCCAGACCTGCGTGAATGGCGCCCAGCCGGCGCGCCCGCGCTCCACGTTGTCCACCACATACACCGCATGGCCCTGCCGCAGGAAATGCTGCATCCAGCCGGGCCGGCCGTCGGGCGTGTGCTCCCACATCGCGCCGGTCATCCCGCCGCCGTGCAGCAGCACGATGGGCAGGGGATGCGCCAGCCGTGCGGGAATGAAGTACTGCACGTAGGCTTGCTCGAAGTGGTAGAGGCCGTTGGGGTCGTAGGCGAGAGACGCCGTCTGCGTGAACGCGATATCACGCTTGGGCTGACCTTCGATCCGCACGGGCCGCCCGCCGGCATAGAAGCTGCCGAAGTCCGCCAGGGCCAGCGCTGGCGTCATGGCTTGACCAGCGGGCATTGGCTTTCAGACAGCGGCCACGCGAGCGATTCGCCGGGAATGGTGCGCACGATGTTGTAGTAGTCCCAGGGCGCCTTCGACTGCTCGGGCGTCTTCACCTGCGCCAGCATCATGTCGCGCACCACCAGCCCGTCGGCGCGGATGTGCGCGTTCAGGCTGAAGGGATCGTCAATCGGCATGGACTTCATCTTGGCCATCACCGCGTCCGCATCGACCGAATCGGCCGCCTTCACGGCTTGCAGGTAATGGCGCACCGAGCTGTAGACGCCGGCCTGCAGGAAGGTGGGCGGACGGCCCACGCGCGCCTCGAACTTCTTGGTGAAGGCGCGGGTGCCGTCGTTCATGTCCCAGTACGACGGCACGGTCAGATAGGTCTTTTGCGCGGCGGCCAGCCCCAGGCTGTGCACGTCCGTCAACAGCAGCAGCATCGCCGCCAGTTGCTGCGTGCCGCCAATACCGAATTCCGCCGCCTGCTTGATGGCCGCGATGGTGTCGCCGCCCGCATTGGCAATCGCAATGATCTGCGCTTTGGAACCCTGCGCCTGCAGCAGGAAGGACGCGAAGTCCGACGCATTGAGCGGATGGAAGACCGTGCCGGCGATCTCGCCGCCGTTGGCTTTGACCACCGTTTCCGTGTCCGCGGCAAGCTGCTTGCCGAACGCGTAATCGGACGCCAGGATGAACCAGCGCTTGCCGCCTTCTTTCACGACGGCGGTGGCGGTGCCGCGCGACAGCGCATAGGTGGTGTAGGTCCATTGCACGCCATAGGGCGAGCATTGCGCCTGCGTCAGCGCGGTGGTGCCAGGGCTGGAGAACAGCACCAGCTTTTTCTTCTCGCGCGCGATGCCTTGCACGGCCAGCGCGACGGACGAGTTGGGCACGTCCACCACGACGTCCACGCCCTCCGTGTCGTACCACTTGCGGACCATGCTGCTGCCGATGTCGGGGCGGTGCTGGTGATCGCCGGAAACCAGCGTGATCGGCTTGCCGAGCACCGTGCCGCCCATTTCCTCGATGGCCAGCCGGGCGGCTTCCACCGACCCCTTGCCCGTGGCGTCGGCGGTGACGCCCGCCATATCCGTCAGGACGCCGATCTTGACGCCGTCGGCGGCGTTGGCGTGGGCCAGGCCCGTTGCGAGCGACAGGCACAGGCCCAGCGCCGCGCTGCTGCGCGAGAAGTGCTTCTTCATTTGTCTTCCACCCATTTGATGCCGTGCGTGCGGCGATTTTTATGGCGAAAGTGTAGCCCGGCGTCTTGGCGGCGCGGCTGAATCAAGGCTGAAAATTAAGGCTAAAAAAAAACGCCCCGGCCTGGAGGGCTCGGGGCGTTTGCGATGCGGGTATTGCGCGGATTACTTCGCGCGCGCCATCGGAATCAGCGCGTTGACTTCCTTCAGCGCGCCTTCGTAGCTGTTGCCCGCCATCACCGGCGAGGTCATGAACTTGCCGCCCACGGCAAACGACGGGGTGCCTTCGATGCGATAGGCCTCGGCCAGCTGGTTGGCGCGTTGCACCTGGGTCTGCACGCTGAACGAATCGAACACCGAGTCGAACTTGGCGCGGTCCACGCCCTGCGTGGCAATCCACTCGCCCATGGCCTTCTTGTCAAACAGGCGCTTGTGCTCGCCGTGGATGGCCGTGAAGACCTTCGGGTGCAGGTCGGGACGGTCCAGGGCCAGCAGCGTGTAGTACAGCTGCTGCAGCGGCTTCATGCCGGCGTTGAAGGCGATGGGAACCTGCTTCAAGACGACGTCGGACGGCGCGGTCTTGGCCCAGTCTTCGACCATGGGTTCCATGGCGGCGCAGTGCGGGCAGGTGTAGGCGAAGAATTCCAGGACCTCGACCTTGCCCGGGGTGTCCGACGGCAGCGGCGGGTTGATCGGCACGTACTGCTGGGCGCCTTGCGCGTGGCTGGCCGGGCTGAAGAACGCCGTGGCGGTCAGCGCGGCGGCTGCCAGGATGCGGATGAGCTTGGGGGACAGCATGGGTGAGGTTCCTGAATAAAAGGCTACAGACAGGCCCGGGGCCGGATTAGTTCAATGCAAAACGATCCGCCGCGCGGCGCTATTGGCGCACCACGGCGGTTTCGATCTTGTTCTCGCCCAGGCGTCCGCGCGCCCGGTTCATGTCGTCCAGGCGGGCAAACGGACCGACCCGGACGCGGTTGATGGGCTTGCCGTTCAATTCCGCCTTCTGTACCGCGACCGGCAGACCCAGCAGGATGATGCGCGCCTTGAGCGATTCGGCGTCGTTCTCGCCGCGGAAGGCGCCGGCTTGCAGGTAGTACGTGCCGTTGGCGGCAGGTGCAGACGGCTTGGCGGCTGCCGTCGCCGTGGGGGCGGCCTTGGAGATGGGCGTGGGCGCGGACGCGGTGGCGGGCGGCGCTGACGGCGCAGCAGCCGGCGCCCG